>CAJAKT010000183.1 GCA_903940375.1 uncultured bacterium
ACGGCACCCCAGGCAAAGGGCGACACCACACCCGCATGCACGTGGACCACATCTGGTGGGTGCGCGTCGAGGATGCGCCCGACCTCCCGCGTGGTCCGCGGGTGGATGGGCAGATCGAAGGGCAGGTGGGCCGCGATGCGGTGCACGGGCAGTCCGTCGACGACGTCGTCTCCGGCAAAGACCCCCTCGGCGCCCGGCGTCGCCGTCACGACACGCACCTCGTCACCAGCCGACGCCTGACGACCTGCGAGGGCGCGTACCTGTGTCTCGATGCCGCCCGTCCGTGGGGCGTAGCAGTCGCTGACGTGGGCGATCCTCATGATCATGGACCGTACGCCACAATGCATCCCATGACTCGCACGCCCCGCACCCTCGTCTTCGTGCACGCGCATCCGGACGACGAGGCTCTGCTGACGGCCGGCACCATGGCGCGGGCCGTCGCAGAGGGGAACCGCGTGGTCCTCATCGTCGCAACCGACGGGGCCGCGGGCCTCACCTCGGAGGCGTTCCGCGACGGACTGGGCCCGACGCGCCTGGCCGAGCTGGAGGTGTCGGCTCGCGCCCTCGGCGTCACGCGCACGGTGACCCTCGGCTACCCCGACTCAGGACTGCGCGGGGAGGTGATCGATGGGTTCGCCCACGCTGGCCAGTTCACTGTGGCGAAACAGATAGCGACGGTGTGCGACGACGAGCAGGCGGATGTGCTCATCGGCTACGACCCGTCGGGCGGCTACGGCCACCCCGACCACCTGCAGGTGCATCGATCGGTGCGCGCCGCGAGTGTGCTGTGCTCGCGTCCACCCCGGCTGTTCGAGGCGACCCTGCCACGCGAGCCGATCGCCCGCGCTGCCCGCCTCGCGGCCCGCCTGCATCTCTCCCCGCCAGAGTTCTCACCGGCCGAGTTCGCCTCCGCGTGGACGCCACGTGCCCGGATCACCCACCGCGTCGACGTACGCCCCTACCTGCGGGAGAAGGATGCTGCGCTTCGGGCCCACGCCTCGCAGTCGACGGCCGATGGCACCACGCGCACACTCGGCGTGCTGACACGCCTTCCCCGCCCGATGCAGGCCCTCCTGCTCGGGACCGAGTACTACGTGTCGGTGTCCGACCCCCAGGCAGCGAGCACCTCATCGACAGCCGATGCGCTGCTGTAGCTGATCCAGGTGATCCGCTTGTCGCGCCGGAACCACCGCTGCTGCCGACGGGCGAACTTCCGCGTGGCATCGATGGTGTCCTGACGAGCCTGCGCCTCACTGCACTCCCCCGAGAGTGCCGCCAGCACCTGCTGGTAACCCAGCGCCCGGGAAGCAGTCGGCGTATTCGCGAGACCGGCCGCGCCAAGGGAGCGCACCTCGTCGACGAAGCCCGCGTCCCACATTCGGTCCACTCGCTGCTCGATGCGCGCATCGAGTTCGTCGCGCGGCACCTCCAGCCCGATGCGGACAGCGGGGAACACCCCGACGGGGTCCGGCAGGGTCGCCACGAACGGCTCCCCCGTGAGTTCGATGACCTCGAGAGCGCGCACGATGCGGCGACCATTGGTAGGCAGGATCGCCTGGGCCGCAACGGGATCCACGGCGAGCAGGCGCGCATGCATGGCCTCGACGCCGCCGGACTCGAGCTCCGCCTCAAGGCGGGCCCGCACCACCGGGTCCGTACCGGGGAAGCGCAGGTCGTCGAGCACGGCCGACACGTACAGCCCGCTTCCGCCCACGACGACCGGCACCGCATGACGTTGCCCGATGTCCACGATGGCCGCTCGCGCCGCCTGCTGGAACTCCGCGACCGAGACCGCGTGGCTCGGATCCCACACGTTGAACAGATGATGCGGAACGCCGCCCTGCTCATCCAACGTCGGCGTGGCGGTGCCGATGTCCATGCCCCGGTAGATCTGCATCGAGTCCGTGCTGACGATCTCCGCGGGCTGATGGAGTCGCTGGGCCACGGCGACCGCAAGGGCCGACTTCCCCGATGCCGTCGGCCCGAGAATGGCCAGCAGCCGGGGCTCGGTCACGGCTGAGGAGCGGTTGGCATGGCGGGCAGCCCGAGCATGACGCCCGCCGGCTGCGGCGACCGCGCGGCCGCGCCAACATCGCCGGCGCGCGTGCGCCGCACGGCCAGCACGCGATCGGCGACCAGGTGGTGCGGAGCCGCATGGGTCACCTCGGCAGTGACGATGTCGCCCGGCCGCGGCACCCCGACGGCCGGATCGACGGCCACATGCACGAGCCGGTTGTCGGGAGCCCGCCCGGACATGCGCTCGGTCTGGTCGTCCTTTCGCCCCTCGCCCTCAGCGATGAGCACGTCGAGAACCCGACCCGCCTGCGTCAGGTTCTCCGCCCAGGAGATCTCGTTGACCAGATCCAGCAGGCGCACGTAGCGCTCCTGCACGACCTCGTGGGGCACCTGATCGTCCATCGTCGCGGCGGGCGTCCCAGGCCGCTTGGAGTACTGGAACGTATAGGCGCCGGCAAATCGGGCCTCACGGACGACGTGCATGGTCTGCAGGAAGTCATCCTCGGTCTCACCGGGGAAGCCGACGATGATGTCCGTGGTGATGGCGGCATGCGGCATGGCCGTGCGCACACGATCGATGATGCCCAGGTAGCGGTCCTGCCGGTAGGACCGCCGCATGCGCTGCAGCACGGCGTCCGAACCCGACTGCATCGGCATGTGCAACTGCGGCATGACATTGGGGGTCTCAGCCATCGCGGCGATGACATCGTCGGTGAAGTCGCGCGGGTGCGGGCTGGTGAAGCGGACGCGCTCGAGTCCGTCGATCTCCCCGCAGGCACGCAGCAGCTTCGAGAATGCTGCACGGTCACCGAACTCCGAGCCATACGCATTCACGTTCTGGCCGAGCAGCGTGATCTCGAGGACGCCCTCGTCGACCAGCGCGCGAATCTCGCCCAGGATGTCGCCCGGCCGCCGGTCCTTTTCGGTCCCGCGAAGCGATGGCACGATGCAGAACGTGCAGGTGTTGTTGCAGCCGACGCTCACGGACACCCAGGCCGCGTATGCGCTGTCGCGCTTGGTCGGCAGATTCGACGGGAACGTCTCGAGCGCCTCGAGGATCTCGACCTGCGCCTCGTCGGCGATGCGGGCCCGCTCGAGCAAGGCCGGCAGCGATCCGATGTTGTGGGTGCCGAAGACGACATCGACCCACGGGGCCTTCGCGAGGATCTCGCCCTGGTCCTTCTGCGCGAGGCAGCCGCCGACCGCGATCTGCATGCCCGGGTGCACCGCCTTCACCGGCACGAGGTGGCTGAGATTGCCGTAGAGCCGGTTGTCGGCGTTCTCCCGTACAGCGCAGGTGTTGAATACGACGACGTCGGCCGTCTCGCCGTCAGCCGCCGAGACGTACCCGGCATCCTCCAGCAACCCCGTGAGTCGCTCAGAGTCGTGGACGTTCATCTGGCACCCGTAGGTGCGCACCTGATAGGTCCGCGCGCGCGAAGAGTCGTCGTTCGTCGCCATAGTCCGCCCATCCTACGGCGGTGCGCCACAGGTGCCGACGTACTGAACGACCCGCGGCTTTGCGGGCGCTAACGGTCGATGAATCTGGACCGGTACTCCTCCGCCGACAGCTCGAAGATGTCCTCCGGCCCGTCGATCTCGTCGATCTGCTGGCCGCGGAACTCGAAGCCCAGCTTGCGGATGATGGCCTGTGACGGGGCGTTGTCCGGAGCCACGGTGTACCGCAGGGTGCGAACCTCGGGGTCCGTGGTGATCCACGACCACATGCCGTGCAGCATCTCCTGTGCGTAGCCGTTGCCACGGCACGCCGCCTCGACGCCCAGCCCGATCTCGATCATGCCGTCAGCGTCCGGACGGTCGTGGAAGCCGACGCTGCCGATGATGACCTCCCCGTCACGCAGGACGCCCATTCGCAGGAGCAGGGGCGCCGCATCAGGGTCGGCCTCCACCCGCGGGATGCGGAACGGCAGCGGTCCCGGATTCTCGACCAGGTGACCGAACGGATTCGTGAAGCCGCGATCGACCCACAGATGCGGATCCGCACGGTCGACCGACAGCATCCAGTACTCCCCGAGGAGGACTGTGTGCAGGTCGAGCCGATCCGTGCGGATCAGCAGATCCTCCGGGGTCACGACGGGACGGCCACCGAGGTGTCCTCTTCGCCGGCAAGCGATGCGTCGTCGGTGTCGTCCGCGATTTCGTCCTCGCCCGGCTCGATGTGCACCTTGGGCAGGATGCGATCCAGCCAGCCTGGCAGCCACCAGTTGGCCTTGCCGAACATCGACATCAGGGACGGCACCAGGACGAGGCGAACGATGAACGCATCGATGATGACGGCGGAGGCCAGCGAGATGCCGAAGAGCTTGATCGTCGACTCCGGGCTCGGCACGAAGGCGATGAACACGCTCGACATGATCGCCGCGGCGATCACCACGACGCGACCGGAACCGGCGAGTCCGCGACGGACGGCAGCCGAGTTGTCACCGATGCGATTCCACTCCTCCTGCATCCGCGATACCAGGAACACCTGGTAGTCCATGGACAGGCCGAACAGGATGGCGAACACCATGATCGGCAGGAACGGCATGATCGGGCCGGTTCCGGAGATGCCCAGCAGGTCGCTGAACCAGCCCCACTGGAACACGGCCACCGTGATGCCCATCGCCGCAGAGAAGGACAGCAGGCTGGTGATCGCCGCGGTGAGCGGGATCAGCAGTGAGTGGAAGAGCAGCATCAGCGCAAGGAAGCCGAGGCCGATGACGATCGCCAGGAACAGCGGCAGCGCATCCTTCAGCACCGTCGTGAAGTCGCTCGTGATCGCCTGAGTGCCGCCGACGTAGATCGCCGCACCCGTCGACTCCTTCACCTGCGGAGCGACATCCGACCGGAGCCGTTCGAGCAGCTGCGTCGTCGCCTCATCCTGCGGCGCGGTTGTCGGGTACACGGCGATCGCCTGGACCGTCTGCGGCTTCTGCGCCGCGGTATCCCCCGCAGCCTGCTCGGCTGCAGCCTGACTCATCTTGCCCAGGATGGGCAGGACGTCGAGGCTCGGAGACGTCCCGGCGACGCCCTCGGTCTGGTTCAGGGTGGCGATGATCTGACCGAACGCGTCGGGGGACGTCGCGGTCGACAGGTCGGCGACCACGAGGAACGGTCCGTTGACGCCCGGGCCGAAGCCCTCGGCACGGAGGTCGTAGGCGATGCGCGCCGGCGAGCCCGCCGGCTTGCCCGAGTCATCCGAGAAACCCTGTCGAAGACTGAGCATCGGGATGGCAAGGACGATCACGATGCCGAGCGCCAGGATCGCGGGGAGGATCGGACGCTTCTGCAGCATGCGCCCGTAGTGCGCCCAGCCCCGGCCCTCCGGATGGCCGGCCATCGATCCGGGCTTCTTGCCCCAGGGCAGTCGCCAGGCGATCGCCTTGGTCCCGAGCAGGCTCAGCAGGGCCGGCAGGAACCACAGCGCCGACAGCATGACGCACAGCACCGTCACGCCCGCGGCAAGTGACAGGCCGTTGAAGAAGCTGATGCGCATGACGAACAGGCCCAGCAGCGCGATGATCACCGTGCTGCCGGCGAACAGGACCGCGCGGCCGGCCGTCTCGACGGCCTCCATCGCCGCGACCTTGGGATCGTGACCGTGCAGCAGACCCTGACGGAAGCGGTTCATGACGAACAGTCCGTAGTCGATACCGACGCCCAGGCCGATCATCGCGGCCAGTGTCGGGGCGAATGTTGCGACATCCATGAAGTTGGCAATCAGCAGGACGCCCATCTGCCCCATCGTCAGGCCCAGCAGGGCCGGCACGATCGGCATACCGACGGCCACGACGGATCCGAAGGCGATGAGCAGGATGACGATGGCGAAGATGAGGCCGACGCCCTCGCTCTTCGGCGGCTCCTGGCCCGCGAACTCGAGGATCGAGCCCTGTGCGCCGACGGCGATGGTGTCGGAGTTGAGCGCCTTGACCTCGGTGAGGATCGCCTTTGCGTCGGCCGATGACACACTCACGTCACCGTTGGCGTCGGTCGCGAACGTCACGGTTGAGTAGGCCACCGTGCCGTCCGGGCTCACGGACGAGAACGACGCGCCGAGAGTCTTCTGCTCCTCGGGAGTCAGCGCCTGCATGGCGGCTGGATTCGGCCCGCTGCTCTGCGGGCAGTCGCTGCCCACGGCCGGGATGGCCGGATCGAACGGGGTCGTGATGCACGTGACCGAAGCAAGGTCGGCGATCGACTGCAGCATCGGCTGGACCTGGGCAGCGGTGGCGGCATCGACTGCCGAGCCCGTGGCCGGCGACCACACGATGGTCGCGCCGCCGTCGAGGCGGCTGGTATCGGTGCCACTGCTGGCGAGCAGGTCGGTGGCGGTCTTCGATTCGGTGTCCGGCAGGTCGAACTTGTCGTTCAGCTGCCCACCCATCGTCACTCCCAGGCCGATGACGATGGCCATGGCGGCGAACCACGAGATGAGGGCGATGACGGGGCGACGAACCGCCCACGCTGACAGGACGGGCATGGATCCTTCTTCCGAGAGAGGCGAGGGGCGCCTGTGGGACCGACAAGTACTTAGCGAACCCTATCGTTCACTATAGGTCAAATCAAGGAACGTCTACGTTCCCTATTTATGCTAAGGTTCGGCCGTGGTACATACCTGTCCGGTCCGCCGCCGAGGCGACGTGCTCCGCGATGCCGTGTTCGCGGGCGCCCTCGCCGAGATCGCCGAGTTCGGGGTCCGCGGCGCGTCGATGGACCGGATCGCCAAGCGTGCCGGCACCGGCAAGGCCGCCCTCTACCGCCGCTGGCCCAATGTGCGAGCCCTGGCCCTGGACGTCTTCATCAGCACGATGGAGGCTGCCCTCCCGCCGTCATTGCCGGATACCGGCTCCCTGCGCGACGACATGGTCGAGTCACTGACCACCTTCACCACCCAGCTCCACAGCGGCCTGGGCATCGTCCTGCGCGAGCTGATCAGCGAGGCAGCCCACGACCCCTCCCTCTCCGAGGAGTTCCAGACCCGCTTCGGGTTGCCCAAGCAGGTTGAGCTGATCGGCGCGCTGCAGCGGGCGATGGCCCGTGGTGAGATTCCCACGCAGCCCATTGACCCCTATGTGATGCAGCTGCCGGCCGCCCTCGTGGTTCACCAGCTCGTCCTGACGGGGACGGTGCCCGGACATGCGGAGGTCGAGCACTTCGTCGACGCACTCGTACTGCCGCTACTGCGCCAGCCCGCCGCCGTCATCGCCTGACTCCAGGGCATCGGACTCACCGTCGGCCAGCACTTCGCACGCCACGGAAACGGCCATTCCCTGCCGGTAGCCACGGCGCATCAGCATCGACACCAGGCGCCGCTTGCGCACCGCCGGCTCGAGTCGCGTCATCGACCGCACCTTGGTCTGCGCGAGAAGTACCGCGCGGTCACGCTCAGCCTCTTCGTCGATGCCCTCGAGCGCCTCACGGGCATCGTCATCGCCGATGCCCTTGGATCGAAGCTCCTGCCGCAACACGGATCGCGCGGTGCCGCGCGTGCGCTGGCGCGCATCGACCCAGCCCTGCGCGAACGCGGAGTCGTCGATCAGCCCGACGTCGACGAATCGATCGAGCACTCGCTCGGCAACATCGTCGGGGACTCCCCGCTTGGCCAGATCAATACGCAGCTCGGCGCGCGTCCGCGGAGCGGCCGACAGCCGCCGGAGCAGGATGGTCCGGGCCACCTGCTCCGGGTCGGCGTCGTCTTGCAGGTCAGCGGCTGAACCGGGGGTCGGCTCGCTGACGTACCGGACCATGGACTATTCGTCGATGGGCGCGAGGGCCGGAGCAGGCACATAGGCAGGCGCGTCGACGTGCGCTCCGATACCGAGTGTCTCCTTGATGCGCTTCTCGATCTCGTTCGCGAGATCGGGGTTGTCCTTGAGGAAGGTGCGGGCATTCTCCTTGCCCTGCCCCAGCTGATCGCCCTCGTAGGTGTACCAGGCACCGGACTTGCGGACGATGCCCGCATCGACACCGATGTCGATCAGGGAGCCCTCGCGGGAGATGCCCTCGCCGTACAGGATGTCGAACTCGGCCTGCTTAAACGGCGGCGCGACCTTGTTCTTGACGACCTTGACGCGGGTGCGGTTGCCGACTGCCTCGGTGCCGCCCTTGAGCGTCTCGATGCGGCGCACGTCGAGGCGCACCGACGCGTAGAACTTCAGCGCCTTGCCACCCGTGGTGGTCTCCGGCGAGCCGAACATGACGCCGATCTTCTCGCGCAGCTGGTTGATGAAGATGCAGGTCGTGTTGGTGTTGCTGAGCGCACCGGCCATCTTGCGCAGGGCCTGGCTCATCAGCCGGGCCTGCAGGCCGACATGCGAGTCGCCCATCTCGCCCTCGATCTCCGCGCGGGGCACCAGGGCGGCGACGGAGTCGATGACCACCAGGTCGATGGCACCCGAGCGCACCAGGGTGTCGCAGATCTCCAGCGCCTGCTCACCCGTGTCGGGCTGCGAGACGTAGAGGCTGTC
>CAJAKT010000184.1 GCA_903940375.1 uncultured bacterium
CCTGCCATTCGGCCGGGTCCTCCATCGCGCCGACGCCGATGATGCAGCCCTGGCCGGCCATGAGCCGTGCGACGGAGAGCTGCGTGCCGATCGTCCCAGGGTTGGTGAGGGAGATCGTGGTGCCAAGGAAATCGCTGACCTGGAGTTTGCCGCCGCGGGCCTTGCGCACAAGGTCCTCGTAGGTCGCCCAGAATCCGGCGAAGTCCATGGCCTGCGCGCCCTTGATGTTCGGCACGAGCAGCTGCCGGGTGCCGTCGGGCTTGGCGAGGTCGATGGCGAGACCGAGATTGACGTCGTGGTTGTGCAGCACCGCGGGCTTGCCGTCGCTCTCGGTGAACGCGTTGTTCATGGCTGGGACGTCGGCGAGGGCGCGGACGATCGCGTAGCCGATGAGGTGCGTGAAGGAGACCTTGCCGCCGCGGCCGCGCGCCAGATGATTGTTGATGACGGTGCGGTTGTCCATGAGCAGCTTGGCGGGGACGGCGCGCACGCTGGTCGCGGTCGGAACGGTGAGGCTGGCTTCCATGTTGTCTACGACGCGGGCGGATGCGCCCTTGAGCACGACGATGTCGGCCTCGGCGGCAGGTGTGGTGGGCAGGCTGGTACCGCCGGGCACCAGGTGGGTCGAGGGCACGGGCGCAGCATCGACGGCCGGGGGTGCTGCAGGCATCGGGGGTGCGACGGCCGGCCGGGCGGCCATGGGGGAGAAGTCCGGCGGGGTGTAGCCCTCGAAGAACTCCCACCAGGCCGGATCGACGCTGCTGCGGTCGGCGAGGAACTGCTCGTAGATCTCGTCGACGAGCCACTCGTTCGGGCCGAACTCGATCGTCCGGTTCTCGGGTGTGTCGGTGGCCACGGCTGGGGGATCCTCTCGGGGAGGGCGCGCCACCATGCGCCGGCGCGCTCGTTGTGACCAGCGTAGTCGGCCCGCTCCTGGGCGACCTCCTGCAGTGGGTCGCCGACCTGTCTCATCCGCTCCCACCCGCCGAGCGGCCAGTTGTGGGGGTTCCAGCGTCGCGAAACACCCCCACTACTGGCCACTCGGCGGGTGGGAAGGGGGAGGTGGGAGGGGTCAGGTGATGTCGCGGCGCAGGGTGGTGCGGGAGGCGAGAGCCGCGAAGACGACGGCATACGCGAGCAGCACGAGGACGCCGCCCCAGGCGGGCAGATTGTCGGCCTGGGTCATGCCACCGCTGACGTCTGTCGTGAGGCCGACATTCATCGCCGAGTTGAGGGCCCCTCGGGGCAGCCACCGCGCGACGCTGGGGAATGCCAGGCCGACCAGGGCCTCGACCAGGAGCACCCACAGCAGGGCCGTGACGATCGCGGCCACCTGGTTGGTGATGACGGAGCCGATGCTGACACCAAGGATCGCGTACAGGGTCATGCCGATGACGGCGCCGGCAAGGACCGTCGTGAAGACGCTGACAGTGATGGGCGCATGCTCGAACGGAGCGAGCGATGCGATGGCCGCGATCAGCACGACCGTCATCGTGATCACGGCGAGCGCTGCACCCAGCAGGCCGTACAGCAGCATCTTCGCGACGAGGACACGAGACCGGCGCGGTGCCGCGAGGAACGTCGACGTGATGGTCATGTGCCGGAACTCGCCGGTCATGGCGATGATGCCGAGGATCAGGACGAACGTGGCCGCCGTGCCGGCCTGCGACAGCAGTGTGGTGATGTAGTCCGGATCGAGGAGAAGCTCGCCCTGCGCGGGTACGCCGGGCAGCTTGCCACTCGCGATCAGCGTCAGCATCACGGTCTGCATGGCCGAGTAGCCGATAGCGATCAGGCCCAGGACCCACAGCATCTTCGTGGTCGTGACCTTGCGCCACTCGGCCGCGAGGAGTGCTCGCATGGACGGGGTCATGGGGTGCCGCCCGTGAGGTCGAGGAAGACGCGTTCAAGGGCGTCGGCCTCCACGGACAGTTCGTGGATCTCGCAGCCAGCGAGGAAGGCGAGATGGCCGACCTCGGCGGCGTCCAGGCCCGTGATGACGACGGCACCGTCACCACGTGGCACGGCCGACACTCCGGCGGTCGCGAGCAGCGATGGCAGGAGTCGATCGGCATCGGGCGAGCGGACCGTGACCCGTACGCCGCCGGCCGACGACAGGCCACTGAGTGGCCCGGCATGCACGAGCGCGCCGCGGCTGACGATGACGACATCGTCGACCGTCTGCTGGACCTCGGACAGCACGTGGCTGGAGACCAGGACCGTGACGCCACGCGCGGCGCGTTCACGCAGGTGTGTTCGCAGCCACGCGATGCCCTCGGGGTCCAGCCCATTGGCCGGCTCGTCGAGGATCAGCGCACCGGGATCGCCGAGCAGTGCGGTGGCCAGGGCCAGGCGCTGGCGCATGCCCAGGGAGTACTCGACGACGCGACGGCGACCGGCGTCGGTGAGCCCGACGACCTCGAGGACCTCGTCGGCTCGGGTATCCGGCAGGGAGGCTGCAGCGGCGACAACCCGAAGGTGGTTGCGTGCCGACCGGCCCGGGTGGAACCCGCTGGCCTCGAGAGCCGCACCGACCGCGTGGACGGGGGCAGGGAGCTGGGCGTAGGGGACGCCGCCGACGAGTGCTCGGCCGGACGTCGGGCGGACCAGGCCGAGCAGGCAGCGCAGCGTGGTCGTCTTGCCGGAGCCGTTGGGGCCGAGGAAGCCCGTGACCCGCCCGGGCTCGACGGTGAAGGACAGGTCCTGCACGGCGGTCACGGAGCGGAAGCGCTTGGTGAGCGACTCCACCTGCAGGACGGGACCGGACTCGCGCTGCATGGATTCCACGGTAGCGAACGGAGAGCGCTATGCGGCGACCGCTTCCTCGCTGATCTCCTCGAGCGATCGGCCGGTGGTCTCCGGAATCTTGGACCGCACGAAGAAGATCGACGCGATGGCGAAGAGAGTGAAGACGCCGTAGGCGATGGTGAGGCTGCGGGCGGCGACTGGCGGGAACGCGGTGGACACGACGAAGTTCGCGATCCAGTTCGCGGAGGCGGCCAGAGCGAGAGCGGCCGCACGAATCCGATTCGGGAAGATCTCGCCGAGAAGCACCCACACGACAGGACCCCAGGACATGCCGAAGAAGACGACGTACATGTTGAATGACAGCACCGCGAATGTGGCCATCATCCCAGTGAGAGATGGCTCGAAGCCGCCAACTCCGTTGGATACCTGCGGCGCCGTGCCGAAGATCACCGTCAGCAGTGCGAGGGTGACCACCATGCCGGATGAGCCGATCATCAGCAGGCGCTTGCGGCCGACGCGATCGATCAGTGCGATGGCGACGAGCGTGGTCGCGACATTGACCGCGTTGGTGATCATCGAGGTGAGGAAGGCCTCGTCCTGGCTGAACCCGACCGATTCCCAGATGAGGTTCGAGTAGTAGAAGACGGCGTTGATGCCGACGAACTGCTGGAACGCCGACAGCAGGATGCCGATCCAGACGATCGGAAGCAGGCCGAACTTGGGACCGCGCAGGTCGCCCATGCTGAACTTGTGGTCGGCATCCATGGTGCTCTGGATCTCGAGCACCTTGGCACGTTGATCCGTCGTGAACACCGACTCGAGCACGGCGCGGGCCTCGTCGAGCCGACCCATCTCGACGAGGTAGCGCGGTGACTCGGGGATCCGCCAGGCCATCAGGAAGTACACGGCGGCGGGGACCAGCATCACGAGGAACATCCATCGCCATGCCTCGATGCCGAACAGCCACTCCGAGGTGGAACTCCCGGCGAGGCTGACGATGATGTAGTTGCTGACGCCGGTCGCGAAGATGCCCAGGACGATGGCGAGCTGCTGAAGAGATCCGAGTCGGCCCCGCAGCTGCGACGGTGCGATCTCGGCGATGTACATCGGGGCGACGACACTCGCGACGCCGATGCCAGCCCCGCCGATCAGACGCCAGAGCATCAGGACCTCGACGTTGGGCGGGAACGCGGTGCCGATGGCGCTGGCGGCGAAGAGGAGCGCCGCAATGAGCATGACGCGGCGCCGTCCGAAGCTGTCGGCGAGCTGGCCGGCGAACCAGGCGCCGATGGCCGAGCCGATCAGGGCGATCGAGACGACGAACGCCATGACCCCCGATCCGAGGTCGAATGTCTCGGCGATGGCCGTATTGGCGCCGTTGATGACAGCCGAGTCGAAGCCGAACAGGAAGCCACCCATGGCGGCGGTGCTGGCCAGCCGGACCACGCGACCGGTGCGGTACCCCTCGGCCGGGCCGCTGGCGGCCAGGACGGGCCCTCCGTGTGCCATGCGCTCCTCCGTGCTGGCCCTCTGCGGGCCGTTCTCGATGTGGGGACATCGGCTCTGGCCGACCGTAGCGGCTGGAGCACCCCCGTGGGGGCCTTACCCTTGTCTGGTGCGCCCTGTGATCCGACCCCTCGTTGCGGCCTGCGCGGCCGCTGGCCTGCTCGCGTCGACGGCTGTCCTCGCGGCTCCCGTCCTGGCCGCGAACTCGCCGACCCCGACGCCGGCTGCGTCCACGGCAGCCCCGGCCGCCGCCGTCCCGTCGCCTCCGACGATCACGTCGGTCACGGGCGGGCTCGTGAGCGGACAGCTCGTCGTCGCCTATACGCCTCCGGCAACGGATGGCGGCAGTGCAGTGACCGGCTATGACGTGTCGATCGACTCGCTGGCCTGGTGGCCCTGCATCGGCACGGCCGGCACGTGCACCCTGACCAACCTGACGAATGGGCGGTCCTACTCCGTGTCGTTGCGCGCGGTGACCGCGGCGGGCCCCGGTATCCCCAGCGCGGCCGCGAGCGGTACCCCCGCCATCCCAGCCGGCACCGACCCCGACAAGCCCAAGAAGCTGCCCAAGCCCCACGTGTGGGTCAACGCCGCCTTCGATGCGGCCAGCAACATCGTGGGCATCGATGGCACCGAGCGCAGCCTCGGCGTGGGCACCCTGCCGAAACTGACCTTCTCGCGCGCCATTGCGGACAAGCGAGTTGTCGAGAGCCACCTGAAGGTCACCGCCCTGACGGCAGAAGGGCGCACCCGCACGATCAAGGGTGCCTGGGGCTGGCTCGATGACCGCAGCGCGGTGTTCCGTCCGATCAAGTACTGGCCCGGACGTGCCACGATCACCATCGCATCGACCCTCGACCGCGCGGTGCTGGGCAAGTCGGGTAGCACCTACCTCGTCGGTTCGACCAGCCTGGCGAAGGACTACACCTTCCGCACGGCACGCAAGCTCATCGCCAAGGTCGACGGCAAGCGTGTCGACATGCGCGTGTGGGTCGACGGCACCAAGGTCAAGACGTTCGGTGTGTCGCTCGGCAAGTCCGAGTGGGAGACGCGCAACGGCGTGAAGGTCATCGGCATGCAGAAGGAGCCGACGCACATCTACACCAGTGTCTCGCTCAACCTCGATCCGTCGGAGGAGGCTCCGTACGAGCTCGAGGCACCCTGGAACACCCGGCTGACCCCGACGGGCGAGTTCATCCATACCGCCCCGTGGGCCTACAGCCGGATCGGGCAGTACAACGGCTCGCATGGCTGCACGAACATGCGCGAGTCCGACGCCAAGTGGATCTTCGACAAGACCATCCCGGGCGATGTGGTCCTCTACGAGAACACCGGTGGCGAGACGGTGCAGTCGTGGAACGGCCCCGGCGGCCTGTGGAACATCCCGTGGGCGAACTGGATCAAGAAGTCAGCCCTCGGCAACCTCACCGGCACGGTCGACACCACCAACGTCACCGTGGGCAGCGGCGGCGGACCCGTCGGCGCCTGACACACGGGCGGGGTAGCGTCGCCTCGTGCGCCTGCTCCACACCTCCGACTGGCATCTGGGCCGGTCCCTTCATGGCTTCACGCTGCATGCCGAGCAGGCGACTGCCGTCGACGCGATCATCCGACTGGCGGCCGATCAGGCGGTTGACGTTGTCGTCGTTGCGGGCGACATCTTCGATCGGGCCGTGCCGCCCGTGGAGGCCCTGCGGCTGCTGAACTCCGCGCTGGCGCGATTCGACGAGCTCGGCATCCTCACCATCATCACGGCGGGCAACCACGACAGCGGCGATCGGCTCGCCACCTACTCGGGTCTGCTGCGCGACCGCGTCCGGATCGTTGGATCGCTGGCCGATGTCGGTACTCCGATCGAGGTCGACGACGAGTACGGGCCGGTCCTCATCTACCCCCTGCCGTACCTCGAGCCGGATATCGCCCGACATGAACTGGCCGGTGCCGACGGAGACCTCGCCCGCAGCCATGAGTCGGTGATGGCGGCCGCCCTGACCCGAATCGGCGCGGACATCCAGGCCCGAGGCGGCTCGCGGGCCGTGGCCGTCGGGCACGCGTTCGTTGCCGACGTCGCCGTGTCGTCAGACATCACCACCGAAAGCGAGCGCGATCTCACGATCGGCGGCGTGCAGGTCGTCCCCACGGCGCTGTTCGCCGGGCGTGGTCTGGCCTATGTCGCGATGGGTCACCTGCATCGCCCGCAGGTCATGCGTGAAGCCGATCCCGCGATCTCCTACAGCGGCTCCCTGCTCCGCTACTCGCTGTCGGAGTCGGGGCATGGCAAGTCGGTCGTCCTCGTTGACATCGGCGCCCCTGGCGTCCCTGTCGCACTCGAGCGCGTCGCCCTGCCGGACGGGCGGGGAATGGCCCGCCTGACGGGACTCATGGCGGACCTGCTGGGCGAGGCGCATGCCGCCAACCGGCAGGAGTTCGTGGAACTGATCGTCACCGATGCGACGTACCCCGAGCGCATGCATGCCCGCCTCGACGAGGTGTTTCCCTTCGCCCTGCGCAAGGAGCACCGACCGGCAGGAGTCGATGTCGACGCGCACGGTGCCCGAGGCGATGCGCGTGGTCGCGATCCGGTTGAGGTCATGTCTGATTTCGTCCACAAGGTCACGGGTCGTGAGGCCACCGCAACCGAGGTTGACCTGCTGCGATCGGTATACGAAGACGTGCGGCCGGGCTGATGCGGATTCACTCACTGACCTTTGCCGCGATCGGTCCGTTCGCGGGCGAGTACACGATCCCCTTCGACGCTCTCGGGGGATCGAGCCTGTTCCTGATCGACGGTCCGACGGGCGCCGGCAAGTCCACGATCATCGATGCGATCGTGTTCGCGCTCTACGGCGAGGTTGCGGGTCGCGGATCCGATCGGCAGCGGCTGCGATCCGACTTCGCGGGAGCCGACACCGAATCGTTCACCGAACTGGATTTCAGCACGTCGGCTGGCCGGTTCAAGGTGCGGCGCACGCCTGAGTACACGCGGGCGAAGAAGCGGGGTGAGGGCACCACCACGGTGGCATCGTCCGTGGTCGCCTTCCGCTCCACCGGCGAGGCCGGCTGGGAGCCCGTCTCTGGCAGCAAGGGCGAGGCCGATGCCGAGATCCAGCGCTGGGTCGGCCTGACCAAGGCGCAGTTCCTGCAGACCGTGGTGCTGCCCCAGGGGGAGTTCACGAACTTCCTGGCGGCGGAGAGCAAGGACCGGCTGACGATCCTCGAGCGGATCTTCGCCACTGAGCTCTACTCACGCATCGAGGATGCCTTCGACGAGCGGCGGCGCACGGCGGAGCAGGAGCGTCAGGAGGCCGATAACGCGGTCCGCACCGCGATCCGCGACGTGTACAGCCGCCTCCCTGATGCGGAGCAGCCCGACGAGGCCCCGCTCGAGCAGGCCGGCCGTGCCGATGTCACCGCAGCGCTGGCGGTGCTCGTCGTCGACATCGGCCGTCGGCTCGCGGAGCAGACCCTGGTTGCCGAGGCACGGGCCGCCGAGCTCCTTGCCGTGGATGCGCGTCTGGAGGCGCGCCGTTCGGGGGCAGAAGCCCGACGCCGAGTGGAGGACTGCGCGGCGCTGGTGCGTACTGCCGAGGCCGCTGCGACCAAGGCGAGCGAGGACGCCGTGGCGCATGTACCCGTGCTCGTGTCGGTCGATGCTGACCCCGCGGATCCGGCCGCTGCCGGACGGGTCGTCGACCATGTACTGGGGCAGCTCGAGCAGGCGGCGGCCAGCGAACGTCAGCTGCCGATTGCCGAAGCGGACCTGGCGGGCCGCGAGACGTCGATCGCGAGGATCGATGATGAGCTGGGTCGGCTCGACCGTGAGCGTGATCACGATCTGCCGGCGAGGCTGCGGGGGCTGGCCAGCGATCTCGTGGCCTGTCTGGCACAGGCGCGCGAAGCTGCGGAGGCGGCCGCCGCACGGCAAGCCGCCGTCGTCCAGGCCCGACTCGATGGGATGGCCGCCGAACTCGCGGAGGACCTCAGTGATGGTCGTGCCTGCCCGGTGTGCGGTGCCCTGAACCACCCGCAGCCGGCGACGTCCGTCGGCCCGGCCGTGACGGCCCTTGATGTCGACGCGGCTGCCGGCCACCGTGCTGCTGCCGACCGACATCAGCACGACGTCGACCTGCAGCGCGCTCGCCTCGCGGCGATGACCGAGCTTCCCGAGGTACCGGGCGACGTGGCCGAGCCGGGCATCGGCCTAGCGGAGATCGCGGCGGAGATCGAGGTGCTGCAGCTGCGGAGTCGCGACCTCGTCGATGCGCGCACGCAGCTCGAGGTGCGGCGGGCGGGCGAGGTGGCCGCACGCGACCAGCTTCAGGCCGCGATCGAGGAACAGCGGCTGGCACTGCAGGAGGCGCGAGGTGAGTTCGCGTCGGTTGCGCTTCACGTCGCTGCGCTCACGTCCGCGCGGACGAGCCTGAGCCTGCGTGAGCGGGCAGCCATCGACCTGGCACAGGCGCTCACCGCACGGTCGACGGCGGATGCCGCGTTGGCAGAGCTCGCTGCCCGCCTGCCGGAGGCCGTCGAGGCCGACGACACGGCCGACCTCATCGAGGGGCGGCGCGTGCTCGCATCGGAGGCGCAGTCCGCCGAGACCCAGCGCGCCGGCCTGACCTCCCTCCTCACGGATCTCCAGGCGCGGGCGGCCAAGGTCGACGAGGCGTTCGACCGCCTCGATGATGCGCGGGCGCGCACCGCCGAGGTCATCGCCCTAGCGGCCATCGTCCGCGGTGCGGACGGCAACCTGCTGTCCCAGCCGCTCAGTGCCTACGTCGTGCAGACGATGTTCGACGAGGTCCTCCACGTCGCGAACCAACGGCTTCGGGCCATGCTCGACGGCCGCTTCGAGCTCAAGTCCACGGAGGGCCGCACGGGTCGCAAGCTGACCGGTCTCGGACTCGGCCTCGAGGTGCGCGACCTCCGCACCGACACCGTTCGCAAGACCTCGACACTGTCGGGCGGCGAGGGGTTCTGTGCATCCCTCGCGCTGGCCCTGGGCCTGGCCGACACGGTGCGCGCCCACGCCGGCGGTATCGACATCGGCATGCTGTTCATCGATGAGGGATTCGGCTCGCTCGACATCGATCGCCTCGACGACGTGATGTCGGAGCTCGGGCGGCTGCAGGCCGACGGCCGCACGGTCGGTGTCATCAGTCACGTCACCGAGATGAAGCGGACGATTCAGGAGCGCATCGACGTCAAGGAACTGGATGCCAGCCACGGCAGCACCATCGAGGTCTCGTGGGTCGACTGACCGACGTCGCAGGCACCTGACTGCGACACTGCACGCATGTGCCCGTTCGACGAAGCCACTGCTGTCAGCAAGACGTCGGCCAGAGTGTTCCTCTGGACCGTGCCCGATGGGTGGCAGCAGGGGCGCGGTGCCTGGGGCGGGCTGGTGGTCGGTGCCATGCTGCGTGCCGTCGAGTCGGCAGAGCCCGATCCGTCACGGTCGGTCCGTTCCATCAGTGCCCAGCTGATGGCCCCGGCGGTGGTGGGCCCGCACCACATCACGGTGTCGCCCATCCGGCAGGGGTCGGCCATGTCGACGTGGGGAATCGACGTGACCGACGAAGGCGGTGACGCCGTGGCGCGGGCGGTCGTGATCACGGGTCACGCCCGCACGGCCGACACGAGTGGCCACGAGACCTGGGGAACGCTCAGGAGGCCCGAGGTCCCGTCAGCCTGCGACGTCGCCCGGCTCCCCAGCGGCCCGCCGTTCCCGGTGTTCGTTCAGCACTGTGACGTCCGTCCGATCTCGGGCCTGCCGATGTCGGGCGGCCCGGCGGAGACCCTCGGGTGGACGGGCTACGCCGCTCCGCCCGAGGTCAGTGCCGCATCACTGCTTGCGCTGGTTGATGCCTGGTGGCCGGCGAGCCTGCCGCTGCTGGCGCAGATGCCTCGCATCGCGACGGTGAACTTCACCGCAAGCCTCCTCGTCAGCCCATCAACGGTGCCGAGGGGGGAGCTGCTGCTCCACCACTCCTTCGTCGCGGGCGCGCACGACGGCTTCACAAGCGAGCACCGCCGGCTCTGGACTGCAGACGGCCGGCTCGCTGTCGACAATGTGCAGACCATCGTCGTGGGGTCCTGAGCGGGGTCACTGAGGGGGATGCGCCACTCGGAAAGCACATGACAGGATGCGGTCATGGAGTCCGACACCCCCCTCACCGGAGCCATCGTGAGCAATGTTCCGGGTCTTGCTGACCGCCTGATCGGAGCCCTGGGCCCCGACCGAAGCCTCACCGAGCGCGTGGCACTGTTTGCTGCCGCAGCATCCGTGGGCCCGTCCTTCGAACCCGGCCTGCAGCCGCGGCGCACCATCGACCAGGCGATCGCGACGGGTGTCATCGCCGCGACGACGCTGTCGGCGGTCACTGTCGCGCAGAGTGCGATCGACTCGGTCGGCCGCATCATCACCGGCGGTCGCACGGACAAGGCGTCGTCGTCTGCGCGTCTGGCCTTCACCGTGGGCACCGACCTGCTCATCGGGGCGGTGGCCGAGGGACTGGCGCGTGCCCTGCCGCCGCACGAGGACGAGCGACTGCGCCGTGGCCTCGTTCGCGTCGTCGCCAGCCGCTCGGCGCGCGTTGCCGCCATCGGGGCCGGACTCTCGGCGGCCATCGGCACCGGTGACCTCCTTGCGGATCGCAATGCGAGCCGTCGCTGGCTGACGCGCCTGCCTCTTGCCCTGCCCGCCGGTGCCGCCGTGTCGGCGTGGCATATCCACAGCGTCCACAAGAACGCCGCTGCCCTCGGTGACACCACGATCGAGAACGTCTCGCTCGGCAAGTCCGTCGGCATTGCTGTCGGCGTCGGCGCAGGGGTCATCGGCCTGCAGGCCGGCGAGCGCGCGATCGCGCACGGTGTCTCGACGGCCATCTCACGGGTCGCCCCGAACTACGACGCTGTCTCCAACCCGGTCGGTCACGCCGTCGCTCTGGCTCTGCTCGGCGGCGGCCTGTATGCCGGCTATGAGTACGCGGTACGACGGGTGGAGCAGGGCGGCGCGGCCGTCGAGCCGGCATACGAGGTCGCGACGCAGTCACCCATGGTGTCCGGCGGACCCGGCAGCGTCGTGCCGTTCGACACGCTCTCGCGCGAGGGACGCCGGTTCGTCAACATGGTGCTGAGCCGAGATGAGATCGCCGAGGTCATGGGCGAGCCGGCGGTCGCGGATCCGATCCGTGTCTTCGTCGGACTCGACTCGGCGGCCGAGGTCGAGGACCGCGTTGACCTCGTCATGGACGAGCTCGTGCGCACGGGTGCCTTCAACCGAAAGGTCCTCTGCTTCGCCTCCCCAACGGGCTCGGGCTACATCAACTATGTGCTCGCCGAAGCGCTCGAGTACATGACGTTGGGCGACTGTGCGATCGCGACCATGCAGTACTCGATGCTGCCGTCGTCGATGTCGCTGACGCGAACAGGACTTGCCGTCGAGCAGAACCGCGACCTGATGCATGCCGTCACGGGCTACCTGCGTGGCATGGATCCGGAGAAGCGGCCGCGCTTCGTGCTGTTCGGCGAGAGTCTCGGCGCACTCACGATGCAGGATGTGTGGCGCCACCGCACGGTCGAGGCGATGGACCGTGACTTCGTGCACTCGTCGATCTTCCTTGGCACCCCGTCGGCAACGGAGTTCGCGAAGGCCTGGCGGATCAACCCCGCCAAGGTCGATCCGGCGGGCAAGGTGATCGAGGTCGACAACTACGGGCAGTACATCGACCTGCCGGCCGATGCGCAGGCTGGTGTCCGCCACGTGCTCATCAGCCACTACGACGATCCGATCCCCAAGTTCGGCACGAACATCCTGCTGCGCCGTCCGTGGTGGCTCGGTCCCGTCGATCAGCGC
>CAJAKT010000185.1 GCA_903940375.1 uncultured bacterium
GGAATACGACATCCAGAACGCCAACGGTGACAAGGCGAAGTTCGCCACTATCGCTGACGGCATGCTGGCCAGTGGCTGTGGCGTCCTCGCCATCGTCAACCTGGACAGCGAGACCGGTGCCGCTGTCATCGCCAAGGCCACCGCGGCCGGCGTGCCCGTCATCGACTACGACCGCCTCACGCTCGGCGGCGGCGCCCAGTACTACGTGTCCTTCGACAACGTGGCTGTCGGCACCACCATCGGCGAGGGTCTCGTCAAGTGCCTGAACGACGCTGGCGTCACCGAGGGTCCCGTTGCGTACCTGAACGGCTCGCCCACTGACAACAACGCCACGCTGTTCAAGCAGGGCTACGCAGCTGCCCTCGAGGCCGCCGGCTTCACGCCGACCGCCGATCAGGCCGTTCCGGACTGGGACAACACCAAGGCCGGCACGGTCTTCGAGCAGATGTACACCGAGGCGAACGGTGACTTCGTCGCCGTCGCGGCGGCGAACGACGGACTCGGTGGCGCTGCCATCGCCGTCCTCGACCGCAACGGCCAGGCCGGCAAGATCTTCGTGTCGGGCCAGGACGCCACGGATGAGGGCCTGCAGCGCGTGCTGCTCGGCACTCAGTGCATGACCGTCTACAAGGCCGTCAAGAAGGAGGCCGAGGCTGCTGCTGCACTCGCCGTGGCCCTCCTCAATGGCGACCAGGCTGCTGCTGACGCCCTTGCCACCGGCAAGACCGCTGACAGCGAGGCTGGCACCGAGGTTCCCAGCGTTCTGCTGGTGCCTCAGGCCATCTACGCAGACAACGTTGGCGACGTCATCGCTGACGGCTTCACCACGGTGGAGAAGGTCTGCGCGACCGACGAGGTCAAGGCGAAGTGCGCCGAGCTCGGCCTGCAGTAAGAACCCTCACCCGGCGCTAGCCGGGCTGCACGAAGCGGTGGGGGCGGGTGCTACATCCGCCCCCACCGTCGTACCGCCCCCATTTCCTGCAATGTCCTCCCTGCCCATGTCCGTTGCGAGAAAGTGACGCCATGACCTCAACGGAAACCCCCCTGCTCCAGCTCAAGGGCATCAACAAGAGTTTCGGTCCCGTCCACGTCCTGCGCGACGTCGATCTGTCGGTGTACGCCGGCCAGGTCACCGCGCTGGTCGGCGACAACGGTGCAGGCAAGAGCACCCTGATCAAGGGCGTCGCGGGCATCTACCCGTTCGACTCCGGTGAGTACTTCTTCGAGGGCCAGCCCGCTCATGTGTCCGACCCGAAGCAGGCGAACGCACTCGGTATCGAGGTCGTCTACCAGGATCTCGCACTGTGCGACAACCTCGACGTGGTGCACAACATGTTCCTCGGGCGCGAAGAGACCAAGACCGTGGTGCTCGATGAGATCGCCATGGAGAGGCGTGCGACGGAGACCCTCACGGGACTGTCGGTGCGCACCCTGAAGTCCGTGCGTCAGCAAGTGGCAAGCCTCTCCGGCGGGCAGCGGCAGACCGTGGCCATCGCCCGTGCCGTGCTGTGGAACTCCAAGCTGGTCATCCTCGATGAGCCGACCGCAGCCCTGGGCGTCGCGCAGACCGAGCAGGTCCTCAATCTCGTGCGGCGCCTTGCCGACAACGGCCTGGGCGTCGTGCTGATCTCGCACAACATGATCGACGTCATGCAGGTGGCCGACAACATCGCCTGCCTCTACCTCGGATCGATGGCGGCGCAGGTGTCCGCAAAGGACGTCAACCATTCGAGCATCGTCGAGCTGATCACCACCGGGCGATCCGGTGACATGGGACTGCAACCCGAGGTTGCGGCCGCGGGAGGTGTGGTGTGAGCACGACTCAGCAGGTGACCGACGTCGACATCCCGGAGGCCGGTGACCAGGGCGGTATCGGCCGGGCAATCGGCGACTACTTCACTCGGGTCAAGGGCGGCGAGGTTGGCTCGCTGCCGGCCGTCCTGGGGCTGATCGTCCTGTTCGTCTTCTTCAGCCTCATGAAGCCGGAGACGTTCTTTACGACCTTCAACTTCGCCAACCTGCTGAACCAGAGCACGGCGATCATCGTCCTGGCCATGGGCCTGGTGTTCGTGCTCCTGCTTGGCGAGA
>CAJAKT010000186.1 GCA_903940375.1 uncultured bacterium
ATATCGCGGCTGGGGGCGGCCAGGCTCGGGCCGGCCACGACCGCGGGGAGAAGCGCCACGGCAGCGACGGCAGCGATCACGCTGCGACGCGCTCTGAACCGCACCCGAAGTCTCCGTCTGTCGTCTGCCTGCTGGTGTTTCAGGCTATGTGACCATTTCGTGACCTGCAAATCCCGCCACGAGATTTGCCCGGTCAGGCCGCCACCCCACCCGACCTAAATGTCCGTTTCGCGCAGATCAGTGCCGATCCAGCACCACACCGGCGATGACATCGCCCGTTGGGTCGGCCATCGGCGTCTGGTCTCCGCGATCGAGCCAGTCCTCGGCGGCCGAGAGGAGCGCCGCAGCGGCCACGACCGCGATCGCCAGATCATCGCCAAGCCCGAACGGGCCTAGCAGCGCCTCCGGCAGGATGTCGAGCGGCGACACGACGTAGACCAGTCCAGCGAGCCCCGCAACGAGTCGGCCCTTGGGCGCACCCGTCCACCGACCGGTGAAGGCGTCGCGCAGCATCGGGAACACGGCAAGCAGCCGCTGACCGAGGGGGTGCCGGCCGCGGCTGGCCCGTACGGCGCCAGCAACCGTGGTCGCCCGACTGAACATGCCCATCTGGTCCTCCTCCGGACGTGGCGCATCGCGCGCGCACTGGAACTACGACGCCCCAGTCTCCATCGTCGTTCCCCACGTGGGCCACCGCGAGGTGCGGGAGAAACGGCGAGCAGGGGCCCCTGCCCTCCAGTTCCTGCCCGTTTCTCCCGCATTGCGGGAGAAACGGTCAAGCGGAGTCGGTTCCGGGGCATTCCTGCCCGTTTCTCCCGCAGGTCAGCCGCATTTCCGGGGTTGCCTTCCTCTCCGGGATCAGTCCGACACAGTCCAGGTGCTCAGCGGCGCCGGGCGGCCGAAGTGGTACCCCTGGCCATGGGTCCAGCCCATGTCCCGCAGCCGATCGGCCTGATCCGGGGTCTCGATGCCCTCCGCGACGCCATCGATTCCCAGCGCCTTGGCCAGTCCGACCAGGCCCTCGGCCAGTGCCGAGCCCGAACCGGATCGGTCACTCATCATCGTGACGAAGGAACGATCCAGTTTCATCCCCGACACCGGCAGATCGCGAAGGACAGAGATCGACGAGTACCCGGTACCGAAGTCGTCCAGATGGATGCCCGAGCCACAGTCGCGCAACTCCTGCAGTTCGGCACGCAGATTGCGCCGACTCGACATGACCGCGGTCTCCGTGATCTCGAAGACCAGCTTGGTGGGATCCACCCCCGTCTCCTCCAGGGTGCTCATCACGCCCGGGAGCCACGTCGGATCCGCAAGTTCAACGGCCGAGACGTTGACTCCCATCGTCATCTCGGTCGACGCAGCGACGAGATCAGTGCAGACCTGCCGAAGCACCTGTGCACCGATGGAACGGATCTGGCGAGAGTCCTCGGCGACCTCGAGAAAGGCTTCCGGCCCGCGCAGCCCGGTCACCGGATGCATCCAGCGAACGAGCGCCTCGAAACCCACTCGGCCGTGCTCGCCCAGTTCGACGACGGGCTGGTAGTGAACGACGAACTCGCGATGCGCAATGGCGTCGCGGAGCTCCTCCTCAAGCACCAGTCGGCGCACGGCCGCAGTCGCGAATCCTTCGTCGAATACCTGCACGCGTCCGCCACCTCGACGCTTCGCTTCGGACAGCGCGACATCCGCGTCGCGAAGCAGCCCCATGCCGATTGAGCCGGTGCGCGACATGACCGCACCCGTGGACGCGGTGATCAGCACGCGACGGCCCTGCACGGGGATTTCCGCGCCGATCACATCGCTGAGTCGTTCTGCTGCGCGGACAAGGCCATCGATATCACCCGCTCCGGGCACGACCACGATGAAGACCTTGCCGGAGATTCGTCCGGCGAATGCACTGTCGTCGATCGCGCCGGAAAGGCGGCGGGCAATGGTCGAGAGCACCTCGTCGCCCGCGTCACGGCCGAGCGACTCATTGACGACCTTGAGATTGTCGAGATCAATCAGGAGAACGCCGAGCCGGTCGCGGCGTCCACCGCCACCCGTCAGCACCTCGTCGATGCGCGCAAGCACCGCCGACCTCGTCATGAGGGCCGTCAGCGGATCGATCGTGGCCAGATCGGTCAGCTGATCGCGAGCGCGCGTCTGGTCGGTGATGTCGACGATCTGCAACACGAGTCGGTGCACCGAACCATCACTGGAACGAACGACGGCGACGCTGAGATCGCCAAAGAGGATCGCACCGCTGGAGTGCACGAACCGGACCCTCGTGCGATGGGATGACTCCTCACCCGAGAGCAGCGCCATGCACATGGCGGCCTGATCCGCCGCGTCGTCCGGATGCACGAACGACTTCCAGCTCACTCCTGCGAGATCCGACTCCGAGCGCCCGACGAACCTGCTCAGCGCCTCGTTGCTCTCGACGATGAGTCCATCGGAGTCGACGAGTGCAATGCCCTCGCCGGCACTGCGGGTCGTGACGCGAAAGAGTTCCTCGGCAAGCGCCAGCGAGCTACGCGCCTGCCATTTGACCTGGATGTCGTGCATGCCGACGACGAACCCGGAGGCCCCGTCGGTCTCATATGGGTGGGCCGTGCCGGCGAACCATCGCTCCGAGCCGTCCTTGGCTACCAGGAGAAGCTCCTGGTAGACGTCCTCGCCGGCCGCGAGCTTGGTGCGGTTCAGCTCGATCCACTCACGGCTTTGATTCGGCGATAGCAGGGCTGCCGCCGGCCCACCGATCAGCTCCTCAGGTGCCCACCCGAGCAGGAGGGTGACGGACGGGGAGATCCACGTGATGTCGAGTCCACGCGTTTGGTACACGATGTCGGAAGCGTTCTCCACCATGAGGCGAAGACGCTCCTGAAGGGTCAGATCCCCTGGCTCGCGCGCATCGTGCTGTCCCACTTATCGCCCCCCCGGGCATACGAACCCCACGGGAAGGCGAGGGGCCTAGATCGCGAACCCTACCCAATCAGGCATACCGGAGGAAGGGGACCAGTGTTATTGGCCTGTTCCACGGCCGTGACCTGAGTCGCGTGGCCTCTCACTGCTGAGGAGTGGTGGGCAGCACCTGGCCGGGCATCATGCCCTGACCCTGCTGGCCCATGCCACCGCCGGTCCAGTTGTCGCCATCGGGGTCAATGCCACGCGGATCCTGGCCCTGCTGGCCGGGCATCATGCCCCGACCCTGCTGGCCGCCCATGGGACCCCCTGCCTCCGGACCGGACCGATCGCCCCGCATGTCGAAGCTCAACGTGCGGCCGCGGTCGTTGTCGGAACCGCTGACG
>CAJAKT010000187.1 GCA_903940375.1 uncultured bacterium
CCCGCCCTCGGGGGGCCTGTATTCTCCTCGGCGGTGGCGTGTCCGAGCGGCCGAAGGACCGCGCCTCGAAAGCGCGTGTGGGGGCAACCTCACCGTGGGGTCAAATCCCACCGCCACCGCCATTGTTGAAGGGGCGTCCCACCGGGGCGTCCCTTCAGCAATTCCGGAGACGCGCGGGACTTGGGAGGAGGACGCGAAACATCCGACGGGTCCCACCGCCACCCGGCTATTTGACCGCCGATGCGTGAGCCGCAGCAGGTCGCTCGTCGATTGTCGCGAAACCCCTGGTGATCACCAGTACGAGCACCGCCAACGCAGCCAGCCCTGCCACCAAGGGCGCCTCATCGGCAGCCACTTGCACGGTCGCGGCGAGGGCCACGCCGGCAGAGGTCATCAGGGTCCGGCCCGCCTGCAGTGCACCGGTGATGCGGCCCCGAACTTCGTCGGGGCAGCGTTGTTGAACAAGAGCGGACGCAACCTCGAGAGTGAAGGCAGAGGTCATGCTGGCGACGAACACAAAGGCCACCACCAGTGCATGGTTGGACAGCAGGCTGCCCCGGACGAGGAGGAAGGCTCCGATCACTGCCACCGCGGTGTAGGTCGAGAAGGCGCCGAGCATCGCCAGGCGCACTCGAAGTCGCAGTCCAGTGACGAGCAGGGTCAATCTCGAGATGAGCACGCCCACCAGCCCGGCCAGCAGGAGTTGGTGGACGCGGTGGAACAGGTCGTTGTCCGTCAGCACGATCGCGACCAACTGCGACGGCACGACGAGGTCCAAGACAAGCAGCAACCAGAAGGCTGCCATAAGTGGCCGTTCAGCCCGCAGTGTCGCCAGGACGCCCGTGGTCACACGTGGGTTGCTTCCTCCCGCCGAATTCGGAGGCCGCGACGGAACGGGCGCACGGGTGGCGATCGCCGCGGCGATCAGGCTGCAGGTGGGGACGACTACGGCAGCGATGAGCAAGGTCGGCACCGGCCGAGCCACGGTCCCGGCGAGCCACAACCCCGCCATGATGCCGATCGCCATGCGCAGCATGTTGACGATCTGCACCGCTGCGCGAGCCTGCATCCCTGCGATGCCCATCGAGAGCGGCACGACCGCAGTCATGTTCATCGCCGTGAAGACCGCGGCCGACGCAACGGCAACGACGAATACCGCCAAGGACAGGTGACCGCCCGCCAAGAGTGCCGCCGTGGAAAGGTTGACGGCGGCCGCGCCGATGGTCGTCGCGACGAAGACCGGACGAGGGCCTCGGCGATCACTGAGTGCCCCGGAGGTCAGCGCCGCCGCCGCACCGGCAACGGCCAGGACGATCGCCACCCCGCCGATGCCGGCCGCACCGCCGAAGGTCGATGCCGCGACCGCCGTCCGGGTCTGCGTCAATGCCCCGTAGCCCATCGCAGCGGGGAACATCACAGCAGTGAAGAGCGCGAATCGGGGGTTCGCCCTCAACAACCCCAGTGGAGACTGAAGCGGAGCCGACGCCGACAGCACGGAGGTCGTCACGGTGCCGGCGACAGCACGATGGTCGTTGGCGATGACTTGCCTTGCAGATCACGGACAGCCGAGACTCGGACGCTGCCTTGATGACGCCCGGTGGAATCCCGAAATGCCAAGGGCGCGCTCGAGGTGCACCTGACGTTGCCAGCGACTGCCCGGGCCCTGATGGACCTCGATGCGTCGCAGGGTCCGCCGAGTGTGACGTCGGTCAGTGCGCATCGATTCTCGGACACGGGATTGCCATCGTTGGGGACCGCCGGCCAGAACTCGAACTTTGCCGCGGTTCCTGGAGCCAGTCGTTGGCCCTGCAGACCTCTCGGTGGAGAGTCCGAGGGATACCAGCGCTCGAAGTCAACCGGTTCGATGCCCCACTCCCAGCTGTTCGTGCTGCCGGCCCCGCACGCGGACAACACCATCGCCCCCAACGCCGGAGTCGTAGCGACAGCCGCCCCTGACCTGGGACTCCGTTTCATCAGGCAGCCCTTCTCACTGCTACTTGTGGAACGTCAACTGGCCGTTGCCGCCATCCACCTGCGCGAACGTCGCGAACCCGCTCGCTTCCGGTGCGGGGTTGTGCAGAGGAACCGTGAGGAAACTCCGGCACTTCCCTCGGTCGCACATGAACAACGCGGCAGGCGTCTCGCTTGCCGTGATCCAGAAGTTCAGGTCGCCGACGGGCTTCCCGTCCGCCAGTGTGAACTGCTCAGTCCAGTTGGACATGCCGTCGGTCAGCAGCCCTGGGTTGCCGACCTCCAACCGAAGATCGACCGGTTGTCCTGGCCAGATCACCAAGTCGTTGTAGACGGTCGGGTTGCTCCTTCCTGACCAGTCATCGCAGGGCAGAGGCCCCACCATGTGCATCGCAATGGGCACGGACAAGTTGTTCAGGATGGACCATCGAACCGTGCTGGACGCCTGCTCAGGGCACACCTCCGGAGGGTGGAGCTCACGCTGTGCGGCGTTTCGCTGCACCGACGCCGATGGCGAGACGCCTGCGGCTGAGCTCGCTTCGGTGGTCACGGTTGCGCTGCCGGACCCGCAGGCCGACAGCATTGCAGCGCCGACCGCCAACGTCGCGGAGGCGAGAATCCGGTTACGGAGCATCATGTTCAGACCCCGTAGACCGGGCTGAGCATGATGAGTGCGGTGCCGCCGAAGCCGCCGCCATACCCGCCGGTCCAGTTGCTGTAGAACCACCCGTTGTTGTCGCAGTATGTGACGTCACTTTGATGCGGCTTGTACTCCGTCAGTCCAGATCGCTCGGTATCAGGCGTGGGGTAGCCGTTCGCACCGTAGGTGCATCTTGCTCCGGTGGCCCCTGTGGCCACCACTAGCCCTCCACCCTCGACCCGGAGGGCCTGCCCCAGGTAGTCAACAATCATTCCCAGGGATACCCGGCCTTGGATCTTCAGCGTTGACATCGTTGCTGGGTAGTTGCCGTCCGAGTCGTACCTGACCACGTAGTCAATGCCGTCATCGGCATCGGTGAAGTTCCCCTTCCACGTCATCCAGCCCGTCGCGTCCACGCACTGATTCGGTTGGAGGGCGAAATAGCGCCATTGACCGTCCATTCCCGCCTCATACGTGTGTCCCAGCTCCAACCTCACAGTGCGATTGCCCCAGTTGTCTGCGTTGCAGAACCTCAACGTCATTGAGTGGTGCACCCAGCCAACTCGTGCATCCACTGCATTACTCGGGGCGGGAGCGACACCTGCATCGCTCGGGGCGGCGACACGTGAAAAGGGGGCCGGCTGGCTCGGCGACACGGTCGCGCCAGACCCGCACGCAGACAGCACCCCAGCACCGACCGCCAACGCTGCGGCAGCGAACGCCGCGTATCCGAACCGCATGTTCATCACATGGCCCTTCTTTTCGTCAGTTGTGGAACGTCACGTGGCCGTGATCGTCCGCGAGCGTCGCGAACGCGCCCGCGCCCGGACCGATGGCGTTCAGCGGGACCGTCACATGTCTGGCGAACTCCCTGCCATTGAACATCTGAAAGGCGTAACGCCCGCTGCCCCTTCGGGCGTCCAGACGCAACTCCAGACTCGCAACCAGCCCACCGTCGGCTGTCCTGAACTCCTCAGTCCAGAGGGCGCCGTCCCCAGACGGCTCAAGGCGCAATGCGCGCGGCGACCCCGGCCAAACGACAAGGTCGTTGTAGGCGGACGGGTTGCTCGTCCCCGACCACTTGGCGCAACGCCAACTGCCCGGGACCACGTGCATCCGAATGGGGACGGCGAGGTTGTTCGTGATGGTCCACGTAGCCGCCCCAGATGTCTGGTGGGGACAGACCTCTGGGGAGTGCAGTTGACCCGGCGCAGCGGCGGCGCTGGTCCCGTACACAGGCAGCAGCAACGTACCGACCGCCAGGATCGTAGCGGCAACGCCAGCCCGGGCCCTCGTCGTCATCGCAGGATTCCTCATAGCCATCAGCTGTGGAACGTCAGTCGGCCGTATGTGCCACCGGCCTGCGACAGCGTCGCTGAGCCAACCGTTTCGGGAGTGGGGCCGTCGAGCGGAACCGTCGCCGGTGACTCGAACGACGCGCCGTTCCACATCTGCGTGTCGTAGCAGGTGTCCGTGCAGGTGCCGGTGTCACCGTAGGTGAACCGCAAGTCGGCGACGATGCTTCCATCGGGCAAGGTGAACTGCTCGGACCAATGCGCCCTGGACATACTGAACGCGGGGTTTTGCACTTCCAGCCGCAGGATGCGCGGCTGCCCGGGCCAGACCACGAGATCGTTGTAGATGGTGGGGTTGCTCTCTCCGGACCATTCGTCGCACACCAGGCTCCCCGGAGGGACGTGCATCGCGATGGGAACGGTCAGGTTGTTCTCAACGGTCCATTCAATCGTGATGGACGACTGCTCCGGGCACGTCACTGGGACGTGGAGTTCACGCGATGCGGCCATCCGCTGCACCGAAGGAGACGCCGTGACCTTCGCGCCCGAGGTCACCTCAGGAGCTGCGGTCGTGGCGTTGGAACCGCACGCGCTGAGGAGAACGGCGCAAACAACCAGGCGCATAGCTGCAACCGTCCTGAACCTGGATTGACCAGACATCACATGCCTCCCGTTGGAACAGACCACGTGCGTGGGCCCGCTCGCAGGGCCGCTCCACTCAGACCAGAATCGTTTGCCGGCCGACCCGCGACAAGGAGCTACCTACCCACCGTTCGGGGGGGTCCCACCGCTAGGCGATGGTCTGCCACGTCGCGCCGCGACGCCGCCGCGCGCTCAGCGCGACCAGTACCGCGGCAAGCCCGTCTGCCCCCATCAGGAGGAAGGCACCGGCATGCATCTGCTCGTTCTGCGCCCTGTTCAGGCTCTGACCCTCAGCGAGGAGGGCGTCGCGGAGAACCTGGGTGGGCTCGTTCGCTCCGTCCACGAGTTCCTGGGCAGTCGCACCGTTGCGAATGCTGGCCGAGATCGCGGCCGCCTGCGGACCAGCGACTCCGCGGTCGATGAGTTGCGCAGTCAGCGAACGTTCGAAACCGCTGAAGACCACGAGGCCAACAGCCAGGCCGCCGAACACGTAGCCGATGTTCGTCACCGCATCCTGAATCGACGATGCGGCATCGGAACCGTCGTCCGGGGCGAAGTTCAGGAAGTTCTCCGTGAGCGGGCCTACGGCACCGGTGATTGGGATGTTGACGAGGACTGCGACGGCGATCACCAACCAGACCGGCGATGTTGGCGTGATGGCGAGGATCGTTGAGGCCAACAATGCCGATGTCGCGAGGGCGGTCGTCGCCGCTCGACTTGGGCCGATGCGGGCGGCGAGCGCACCGAAGGCGACGCTGCCGCCGATGCCGGCCAGTTCGGGCAGGGCCAGAAGCATCGAGGTCATCGCAAGCGGCATGTCATACCGATACTGCGTGTAGAGGCCGAAGTAGAAGCTGATGTTGACGGTGAATGCGACGAACACAGCGCCGGCCGCAAGCACGGCTCCGGGCGAGCGCAATGAGCGCAGGTCGAGCGCAGGGTTGCGCACCAGGCGCATGAACACAACAAGAGCTACGGTCGCCGTCAGCGAGATGGCCAGCGCGACGACAGGCACGTACCCGCCCCCATCGAAGCTGGCCGCCGCGGCGCAGAAGGCCGTCAAGGCCAACCCGGCAAGCAGCGGAGTGATGATCTCCTGGCGAGTGGAAGGCGCCGACTCCCGCGGAATCGACAGCTTCGCGAGCACGAGCAGGGCGACGGCGCAGGCGATCCAGATGACGGGGACATAGCGCCAGCCGACCGAGTCGCTGAGTGCCGCGCTGACCGTCGGGGCGACGATGAATATCGCCGGCGTCAGGGCACCAAGCGCTGCGAAGGCCTTGGCGCGGTGGGCCGGCTCAGTGAACGTCACGTTGATGAGCGACAGACCAAGTACCGACAAGGTCACGCTGCCCAGCCCACATAGGACGCGCCCCGACATGAGCACCAGCACATTGGGGGCAAGGGCCACGAGCACGGCTCCGCTGCCGAAGACGAGGGCTCCGACGATGACCAGTGAACGACGGCCGAAGCGCACGGCGAGTGCACCGGCGAGGAACACCGCGATGAGTCCGGCCAGGTCAGGCAGGAGGGCCAGCCGGTTCGTCTCGTCTGCCGAGAGCGAGAGGTCCGACTGGATCGGCATCAGCATGTACTCGGACGTGGCCTCGGCGACCAAAGTCATGGCGCAGGCGAGGAAGGCCGCAACGATGAGCAGGCGCCGCTGGTTCATGAGAAGCCCACCGAACACCTCACAGGACCGAGTATCACGACAGGCCGGCTAGGAGCAGGCTCCCTTGCCCATGAGCCCGGCAACGAATACGGCAAGGCTCTTGCCTGACCCGTTCACCGAGTACATGGCCGGACCCCCGATCGTCTGTCGCGGAGTATCACCCGTCGCGAACGTCTTCGTGACCTTGCCCGTCGCCGTGCAGATGCCCGAGACGGAGTCGCCGTCGCGATTGGTGATGTAGAGACTGTCACCGCGGGTGTTCAGCATCGCGAAGAAGGGCCCCTTGCCGACCTTGATGGTGTGAACCACCGGGTTCTTCCGCGTCAGGTGGCGCAGGTCGATCTCGGACACTGTGCCGTCCAGGTAGTTCGCGACCCACATGCGCGTTCCCGCGCGATTCACCACCGGCGGGATCGGATTCTTGCCCACCTTGATCTTGTGGGTCACCTTGTTGGTGGCCACGTCTATGACGCTGATCGAGTCGCCGACGAAGTTGGGGACGAAGACTCGCTTGCCGTGCGGATCCAACACCACGCGAATGGGCCCCTCGCCCACCGGGATCGTGGCTGTGACGGACTCGGTGGCCGTGTCGATGACCTGCACCGCGTTTACTCCGCGAGCGGTCAGATACGCCCGGGCTCCGTCAGCGGTGAAGGTCACGGCCTGCGGATTCGGCTCGGTCGCGATCGTGGACGTCACCGCGTTGGTGGCAGTGTCAATGACCGAGACGAGGTTGGTCGTCAGGCCCGGTACGTAGACCTTCGTCCCAGCAGGATTGAGGACGGCATAGGCGGGATTGCCGCCGGTGGCCACCGTCGCGACGACCGCATTCGCGACCGTATCGATCACACTCACCGTCCCATCGCCGGAGTTGGGTACGTAGAGGCGAGTGCCGGCAGCATTCATCGACGAAACGACCGGGGCGACGCCCACGGGGATGCGCAAAGTCAACGTGTTGGTGGACGTGTCCACGGCATCGACCTCACCCGCGATCTCCTTGCCGTCGGCCGCGGTGTGGCTCACGGTCACGTAGAGGCGATTGCCATCTGGGGACAGGACCCCCCAGTTCGGAAGTCCGTCGAAGGTCACGGTGGCTGACGGGGCGACCTTCGCGGGCGTTGCGTGCGCGGCACTCGGGGCCACCGCGGTCGCAAGGACGACGGCCGCCGTGCAGAGGACGAAGCAGGTACGTCTGGTCATCGGAACTGACTCCCTTACGAGCGGATGCGGCCACGGGTGGTGACGTCGACCCACGGTATTGCGGCGTCTCCCCCGTCACTCCTCCTCTTGTGACCCCCGTTCAGGGGGGTCGCGCACCCCATCGAGCCCCACGGCCGTCGGTTGCACTGTTAGCGTCCCTACGCAGCAACTGACATCGAGTCCCGCTACTGACTGGGGAGTTTCCGTGACAGCACTCGACCGTTCCCACGCCATGGATCACGTGGTTCTCGTCATCTTCGAGAACCGCTCCCTGGACAACCTCCCGGCCCATTTTCTGAAACAGTACCACAAAGATTATGCCGACTCGGACGAGCTGCTGAAGATCATGCAGGCAGAAAAATTCAACACCATCGATGAATGGGTCCAGTTCTTTGGTGTAAAGACCAGCCTGTTCGGTGTCGATAACACCTTCATGGACAACGGCAAAGTCTTCCCCA
>CAJAKT010000188.1 GCA_903940375.1 uncultured bacterium
GTCGTTGTCATCAAGGTCGGCGGCCACACCGAGGTGGAGCTCAAGGAGAAGAAGCACCGCATCGAGGACGCCGTCTCCGCGACGCGCGCAGCCATCGAAGAGGGCATCGTCTCCGGCGGCGGAACCGCACTCGTGCAGGCATCGCATGCACTCGACGGTGACCTCGGCCTGACCGGCGATCAGGCCACGGGCGTGGGCATCGTCCGCCGCTCACTGGCCGAGCCGCTGCGCTGGATCGCCGAGAACGCGGGCGAGCAGGGCTACGTGGTCGTCTCGAAGGTCGCCGAGCTTCCCGCGGGTCACGGCCTCAACGCCGCCACGGGCGAGTACGTCGACCTGATCGCGGCCGGCGTCATCGACCCGGTCAAGGTCACCCGCTCTGCGCTGGAGAACGCGGCTTCCATCGCCGCCATGCTCCTCACGACGGAGGCACTCGTAGTCGAGAAGCGTGAAGAGGAGCCGGAGGCGGCGGGCAACGGCCACGGCCACCACGGGCACTCGCACTAGTCACACCCGAACAAACCGCCGGCCTTGAGCCTGGTGGCGATGCGCATCCGCGCATCAGCCATCGGCCTCAAGGCCGGCGCTTGTTGTGCCCGTTTCGGTGCTGGGGGAGGTCAGGACACCCGAGCGAAGCGCTGGCGGCGATAGGCCACCTCGCGGTCATCCTCGGACAGGCCGCCCCAGACGCCGTACGGCTCCCGGACTTCGAGGGCGTGGTCGGCACACAGGGTTCGCACGGGGCAGCCGGCGCAAATCGCCTTGGCGGCCGCCTCACGGGCCTCACGGGCCGGGCCACGCTCACCGTCGGGATGGAAGAACAGGCTCGGGTCCTCGCCGCGACAGGCACCGTCGAGCTGCCAGTCCCAGAAGTCGGCATTCGGGCCGGGGAGCCGAGAGACGTCAGCCATGTGAATCTGCCTTTCGAACGCTGAGGGGCGAATAGGGACACCATACAAAGCGTTGCGTAGGTTGGTCAAGTAGTCCGGTTTGGGGACTTGCTCAGGCACGGAGCACACCGTGGCCGGGGCCGACGGTGAGGGCCCGATTCACGGGCCCACGGCGTTGCCTGGTTCACACCATTCCGCGACCAGCCGCCCACCGCGCCAGTTCGCGGCGGTCGGAGAGCTGCAGCTTCCGCAAGACCGCCGACACGTGCGTCTCGACGGTCTTGATGGACAGGAAGAGCTCGGCGGCCACCTCCTTGTAGGTGTAGCCGCGAGCGATGAGACGCATGACCTCCTGCTCACGCGGGGTCAGCCGGTCAAGCTCGTCATCCTGTTCCGCGGGGGCCCCCGAGAATGCGTCCAGAACGAAGCCCGCCAGTCGCGGAGAGAACACCGCATCGCCGTCAGCGATGCGCTGCACCGCTTCGCGCAGTTCCGGCCCGCTGATGGCCTTGGTCACGTAGCCGCGGGCCCCGCCGCGCACCGTCGCCACGACGTCCTCGGGGGCATCGCTGACCGACAGCGCCAGGAAACGCGTGTGCGGCACCTGCGCCAGGCATGCCTCGAGCACGGCCTTGCCGTCCCCTCCCGGCAGGTGCACATCGAGGAGCACGACGTCCGGAGTCGTGGCGGTGATGACCGAGATCGCCTCGGTGACGTCGGCGGCCTCCCCGACGATGTCGAATCCGTCGCCCAGTTCCGCGCGCACTCCAGCGCGGACCATCGCGTGATCATCCACAAGGACGATCCTCAGGCGGCTCATGGCGTCACCTCTGAGTGGGGAATCCGCAACTGGACTTCCGTTCCGACACCGGGCGTCGACTTCACCGTCGCGGTGCCGCCGTGGCGCTCCATCCTTCCGACGACCGACTCCCGTAACCCCAGGCGGTCCGCGGGGATGGTGGTGAGATCGAAGCCCTCACCGCGGTCGCGAACGAATACCTCCGCGACATCCGTACGGCACTCGGCGTAGACGGACACCTGGCCACCCCCATGCTTCGCCGCGTTCACCATCGCTTCCCTTGCCGCGGCGACCAATGCCTCCAGTGCAGCGTCGAGGGCTGCCTCTCCCACGGTGACGAGGTTGATTGTTGCGTTGTAGTCGGTTTCGACAACGGCGACGACCCGCTCAAGAGCGGCCGCGAACGTCCGATCCGGATCGCCGATCGGTGCGTACAGCCATGACCGTAGGTTGCGCTCCTCGGTCCGAGCCAGCCGCGTGATCGCGACGGGGTCTTCGGCGAAGCGCTGAATGAGCGTGAGCGTCTGGAGGACCGAATCGTGGACGTGCGCCGCGATCTCAGCCCGCTCCTGCGATCGGATCAGGGACCGGCGCTGCTCACTCGCCTCGCGCCATGATCGATAGATCCAGGGGAAGACGACGAGTGCAACGCCACCGAGCAGCAGGACGGCCACCGCCACCCCCTGCAGGGCCTCCGCAGGACTGGTCCGCCCTGCTAGCAGGGCGATGAGCGCCAGCACGACCATCCCGATCCCCGCGACGATGCGCCAGCGTCCGGCACTCGCCGTCGAGCCGGCCGTCTGCCGTGCTGCTCGGCCGGCCGCAGCCGACCACGCGTCCCGCTGCTCGTCGTCCGTCTGCCGCCAGATCAGGGCCGCGCCGAAGACTGCGACGATGATCGGGATGAGCGCACCGCCGACGAGGTTCACGCCCAGCGCGGCGAGCAGCAGGCCGACGCCGACCACGACGGCGGCCAGAGCCAGGAGCCTTGCAGTGTCGGAGGAACGGGCTGACACCGGATCGACACCGGATCCCTCGGTATCGAGGGGAAGGACGGCCCAGAAGGCCGCATACAGCACGATGCCGATGCCCCCCGAGAACGTCAGCACGACGAAGACCACCCGCACCAGCCAAACGGGGATGCGGAGGTGATGCGACAACCCCACGCAGACGCCGGCAACCCAGCGCCCGCACACGGGTCGGGAGGCACGAGGAGGGCCCACGGTCATAGTCACCCCGCCATCCTCGCGCGTGCACCGGGGTGAAGGCATCGGGGTTGGCCCCTGAGAGGCGAGCGGGCAAGATCAGGGTCGGACCGGGGTCGCTCCCCGATGTGCAGGAGAGCACCTGGGAGGACGGTGGAGCCATGACAACCAACACCGAATACTCGGCCCCTCCTCCGCTGCCCCCGGCCCCTCGCCCGCCGCTGCGCCGCAGCCAGTCCGACAAGGTGATTGCCGGCGTCGCTGGCGGGTTCGCCCGGTGGCTGGGCATCGACCCCGTCATCGTGCGCGTCGTCCTCGTCGTCCTCGCCGTGTTCGGCGGCCCCGGCATCCTGCTGTATGGCATCGGCTGGGCCTTCATCCCGCTGGAGGGCAGCGAGCGGAGTTCCGCGGACGACTTCCTGGCGAAGTCCAAGCAATCCGGATCGTCGGCGCGCACGTGGCTGATCGTCATCGGCGTGGTGGTCGGCGTGATCGTCCTTCTGAGCCTCATCAGCAGTGTGTTCGGCGGATGGGGCGGGGGGTCGGTCCTGCTGCTCTGTGCGGTGGGCGGGCTCGTGCTCTACCTCGTCAACCGGGACCCGTCGGGCGTAGCCGCCATCGCGCCCGCTGCCTTCGCCTACGGCGACTCGGGGCAGTACCCCGGGTATCTCGCGCCGCTGCCGACTCCGGTCCCTCCAACGCCTCCGCGTGCGCCCTCCTACCTCGGGCTCGTGACGCTCAGCATCGCGGTCATCGTCACGGGCGTGCTGGCCAGCCTCGAGGCCACGGGTGTCTTCGACCCCGCCCCGGTCGTGATCCCGGCTGTTGGACTCGCGATCCTGGGCGTGGGAGTCCTGGTCGGCGCGTGGGCGGGTCGCGCGCGCTGGCTGCTGTGGTTCGCAGTCCCGATGCTGTTCGTCACGCTGATCGCATCCTTCGTCCCCACCAACATCCCCGCGAACCTCACGAACACGATCGAGGCAGGCATCGGTGAGATGTCGTGGTCGCCGACGACCGTGGACGAGGCATCTCGAGCACACACTCTGGGGATCGGTTCGGCACGTCTGGACCTCAGCGGCCTCGTGGTCCCGGCCGGCGTGACCATCGTTCCCGTGGGCGCGAGCGTGACTCTCGGCGAACTCGTCGTGATCGTCCCGGCAGACGCGCGTGTGCTGCTCGACGCGCGCGTCAACACCGGCGAACTCGCCATCGCGGGCCTGCCCCGGCAGAACGATCCGAGCCCGTCGTTCGACGGAGTTCTCCCCGGCGGGTCCGCAACCGGACCCGTCATCGAACTCACCTTGCTCACCAACGTCGGATCCCTGGAGGTGTCCCGTGCGTAGGCATCCGCTCGACCTGTTCTCGCTCCTTGCTGGACTGCTGATCGTCGGCTTCGCCGCCGCCTACTTCATCGGCGCCTTGGCCGAGTACCGTCTCGATGCACGGCTGGCCTTCCCACTGCTGCTGGTCGGCCTGGGCACCGCCGGCCTCGCCGGCGCGCTGGTGGCCCAGCGGCGGTCGGACCGCTCGCTCGATGCAGTGGAACTCGATGTAGTAGATCCGGAGTAGCCGCACGCCGGAGATGTCCGGCAGCGGTAGTGGCGAGGCCTCTTGGGGGTCTCGCCACCACCGGGTTGCATCGCGAGGATGGCCCCTCCGAGCCTGTATCGAAGGAGGACACCGCGCCGCCCGGACACCAGTCGTGCTCCTCGACGGTGATCGTCAGCGCCAACGGCAGTTGCCGTCACCGACTCGCGCCGCTGCGCCGTGGGCTTCACAATGTGTCCGTGAGCAACGAGTCGGCGACGGAGCAGGAGCCCGAGGCGCTGGGGCTGACCGTCTCGGCTGTCGCGCGCCGGATGGGCGTCGCCCCCGCCACGCTCCGCACGTGGGATCGTCGCTACGGCATCGGACCTAGCGAGCACCAGGCGGGCTCGCATCGCAAGTACACCCCGGCCGACCTCGCGCGGCTTGAGCACATGCGCCGACTAGTGATCGCCGGTATACCGCCGGCCGATGCCGCCCGAGCGTCGTGCGAGCAGGATTTCTCCGACGCCGATCTGATTCCGGTTACCCAGGGATTCCCGAGTGCGATGCCCGATGAGGTGCCGGTGGCGCCGAGTGCACGGGCTGGTGGAGGCCGGGTGGTGGCACTGCCGGGCCGAGGTCCCGCCGCACGTGGCCTGGCGCGTGCGGCCCAGGCCCTGGACTGGTCGGCCTGCGTTGAGATCCTGACGGAGAGTTTCGAGCGCCGGGGGGTCATCTGGACGTGGGAGTACCTCGTGGTGCCGGTAATGCGGGGAGTCGGCGACCAGTGGAGCTCAAGTGGTCGGGGTGTCGAGGTGGAGCACACCCTCAGTGCTGCTGTGCAGGACGCGCTGGGCGGCAGCATCCGTTCGGCCGCGACGCCGCTCAACACCCGCACCGTCCTGCTCGCCTGCGCCCCGGATGACCTCCATTCCCTGCCCTTGTGGGCGGTGGCCGCCGCACTGGCCGAATGCCGCATCGGCACGCGCGTTCTCGGGGCCAGCCTGCCGGCGAGCGCCCTGGCGAGTGCGGTCCAGCGGCTCGGCCCAGCCGCCGTCCTCGTATGGGCGCAGATGCCCGCCACGGCCGATCCCACCGTGGTCGATCTGCTGCCGGCGGTGCGACCGGCGGTGACGATCCTGGTCGGCGGACCGGGCTGGCGCGACGACAACATGCCCACCTCGGAGTCCGTTGTTCGGGTGGCCGACCTCGCGGATGCCGTCGGGCGAATCGTGCGCGCCGTCGGCGGGTAGCCTTGGGGGGTCGCCTTGCCGTCCCCACGACGCGTGCCTTCCGGAGAGTCCATGGAGCCCCGCCCCCTGTCCGATGCCCTCGCTTTCGACGGCGTTCCCGAGAAGTTCGGGTATCTCGGACTCACCTTCGATGATGTGCTCCTCGTTCCCGCGGAATCCGATGTCGTTCCCAGTGAGGTGATCACTGCCTCCTGGGTCACCCGGAATATCGCCGTGCAGCTGCCGTTGGTGTCCAGTGCGATGGACACCGTCACCGAGGCGCGGATGGCGATCGCGATGGCGCGTCAGGGCGGTGTCGGGGTGCTGCACCGCAACCTGTCCATCGAGGCTCAGGCGACGCAGGCGGATCTCGTCAAGCGATCCGAGGCGGGCATGGTGAACAACCCCGTGACCTGTCTGCCGGACGCGACGCTCGAAGAGGTCGACCGGCTGTGCGGCCGCTACCGGATCTCCGGAGTGCCCGTCATCGACGAGTCCGGCGTGCTGGTGGGCATCGTCACCAATCGCGACATGCGGTTCGAAGAGAATATGAGCCGACCCGCCCGCGAGGTCATGACGCCGATGCCGCTGGTGACTGCTCCCGTCGGGATCAGCCCTGAGGATGCGCTCGCACTTCTCGCGCGTCACAAGATCGAGAAGCTGCCGATCCTCGACGGGGATGGTCGACTGCAGGGCCTGTTCACGGTGAAGGACTTCGTCAAGGCCGACAAGTACCCGCACGCCACGAAGGACGCAAGCGGCCGACTCGTCGTCGGTGCTGCTGTGGGCGTCGGCGAGGATGCCGAGAAGAGGGCTCGCACCCTCATCGAGGCTGGAGTCGACTTCCTCATCGTCGACACCGCGCACGGGCATTCACGTGCGGTGGTCGACATGGTGCGACTGCTGAAGCACCAGTCCACCGTCGATGTGGTTGGCGGCAACGTGGCGACTCGGGCCGGGGCGCAGGCACTTGTCGATGCCGGTGCTGACGGCGTCAAGGTCGGCGTTGGTCCCGGTTCCATCTGCACAACCCGGGTCGTGGCCGGTGTCGGCGTTCCGCAGATTTCCGCCATCTATGAGGCCTCGCTTGCATGTCGGCCGGCGGGTGTTCCTGTCATCGGCGACGGTGGGGTGCAGTACTCGGGCGACATCGCCAAGGCACTCGTCGCCGGCGCGGACACCGTGATGCTCGGATCGCTCCTGGCCGGCTGCGAGGAGGCGCCGGGCGACGTTGTCTTCGTCAATGGCAAGCAGTTCAAGTCCTACCGCGGCATGGGGTCCCTTGGCGCCATGCAGTCGCGCGGTGAGGCCCGCTCGTACAGCAAGGATCGCTACTTCCAGGACGACGTGCTCAGTGACGACAAGCTCGTGCCGGAGGGAATCGAGGGGATGGTCGCCTATCGGGGTCCGCTGGGTGCGGTGGCTCACCAGCTGGTCGGCGGCCTCCGTGCTGCGATGGGCTACTCGGGTGCGCAGACCATGGCTGATCTCCACAACAAGGGTTCCTTCGTGCGCATCACATCTGCGGGGCTGCGCGAAAGCCATCCGCATGACATCCAGATGACAATCGAAGCGCCCAACTACTCAGGACGGTAGACGCTTGTGACCGAAATCCAGATCGGCGGCGCCAAGCGCGCTCGCCGTGGCTACTCCCTTGACGAAGTCGCGATCGCGCCGAGTCGCCGCACGCGCGATCCCGAGGCCGTCTCCACCGCCTGGACGATCGATGCCTACCGGTTTGACACCCCGATCCTGGCCGCGCCCATGGACTCGGTGGTGTCGCCTACCAGCGCCGTCGCCTTCGCCGGTCTCGGCATGCTCGCTGTCCTGAACCTCGAGGGGTTGTGGGGCCGCTACGAGGATGCTGAGCCCCTGCTCGCCGAGATCGCCGGCCTGGACGCCGAGGCCGTGACCCCGCGGATGCAGGAGCTGTACTCGGCGCGCCCGGTCGATGCCGATCTGGTGGCAACGCGCATTGCGGATATGAAGGCGGCGGGGATCACGGTTGCGGTCGCGACCTCACCCCAGGGCGCGGCTCGGCTGGCCCCGCTTGCATCGCAATCGGGCGCCGACATCGTCGTGATCCGTGGCACCACCGTCTCGGCCGAGCATGTCTCGTCTGCAGGTGAGCCGCTCAACCTCAAGCAGTTCATCCACGAGCTTGACGCTCCCGTCATCGTCGGCGGCTGCGCCACGCATCAGGCTGCCCTGCACCTCATGCGCACAGGTGCCGCTGGCGTGCTGGTCGGCTTCGGCGGCGGTGCATCGCACACGACCGCAGATGTGATGGGCGTACGCGTTCCCATGGCAAGCGCCATCGCCGATGTGGCGGCTGCGCGTCGCGACTACCTCGATGAGTCCGGCGGTCGCTATGTCCACGTCATCGCCGACGGCTCCATGGGCCGCAGCGGCGATATCGTCAAGGCGTTCGCCTGCGGGGCCGATGCGGCAATGGTCGGGTCGATCTTCGCCCGCGCGACCGATGCGCCCGGGCGCGGTGCGCACTGGGGAGCAGAGGCCTGGCACCCGAGCCTGCCGCGCGGCGACCGGCACCTGATGCCGACTGTCGGAACACTGGCCGAGGTCGTCAACGGCCCGTCGCGCAGCGCCGATGGCACGATGAACATCGTGGGCGCCTTGCGAAAGGCAATGGCAACGACGGGCTACAGCGATGTCAAGGAGTTCCAGCGAGTCGAGATGGTGGTCACTGCGTGACCCTCAACCGGGACGTCATCGACGAGCTGCTCACGCGGCTCGCCGTGCGGCCCGGTGCCCGCACTCGCGAGGTGATCTCGCCTCTGACCGGTGAGCGGCTGTTCGACCTGCCGCTCGCCGACGAGCAGGATGTCGATGCGGCCGTCGCGACGCTGCGCACTGCCCAAAGAGCATGGGCGGCTCGCCCGCTGAAGGAACGCTGCGCGGTCATGCTGCGGTTCCATGACCTCGTCCTTGCGCGCAGGGATGTCGGTCTCGACATCGTGCAGTGGGAGACGGGCAAGTCCCGGCGCGATGCGATGGAGGAACTCATCGACGTCGCCCTCAACGCCCGCCACTATGCGCGCGATGCCCGTCGGCTGCTGAAGCCACGTCGGCACCGCGGCGCCCTCCCCGTCGCCGTGGGAGTCGTGCAGGTCCAGCATCCCAAGGGGATCATCGGGGTGCTGGCGCCCTGGAACTACCCGCTGACCCTGGCGGCCAGTGATGCGCTGCCTGCTCTGCTCGCCGGCAACGCCGTGGTCCTCAAGCCTGATGTGCAGACAACCCTCACGGCGGCGTGGGTGATCGGCCTGATGTTCGAGGCCGGGCTGCCCGTCGATGTTCTGCAGATCGTGCCGGGCGAAGGTCCTGACGTGGGGCCGCTCGTGATCGACCGCGTCGACTACGTGATGTTCACGGGCTCCACCCGCGTCGGACGTGAGGTCGCCTCGCGCTGCGGCCAGCGGCTGATCGGCTGCTCACTCGAGCTCGGTGGCAAGAATGCCATGATCGTTCGAGCAGACGCGGATGTCGCGCGCGCGGCTGAGATCGCGACCCGCGCCTCCTTCGCCAACTCCGGTCAGTTGTGCATCTCGATGGAGCGCATCTATGTCCATGAGTCGGTATTCGATTCTTTCGTCACGGCGTTTGCCGACGAGGTGCGCCGGCTGGCCTTCAGCAACGGCATCGGCTGGACCGGCACGGTGGGTTCGCTCATCGCGCAACGGCAGGTCGACCGTGTCCAGTCGCACGTCGACGACGCTGTGGCCCACGGGGCGACACTCGTCGTTGGCGGTAGGGCGCGGCCGGATGTCGGCCCGTACTTCTTCGAGCCGACAGTCCTGACCGGTGTCACGGACGACATGATCCTGTGTGCCGAGGAGACCTTCGGCCCGGTCGTGGCGGTCTACTCGGTCGCGTCCGACGATGAGGCCCTCGCGAAGGCGAATGACTCGGCATACGGACTCAACGCGGTTATCGTCACGCGAGACACGACCGCTGGGCGCACGATCGCGACGCGCATCCAGGCGGGCACCGTCAACATCAACGAGGCCTTCGGGCCCTCGTGGGGGAGCACGCGTTCTCCGATGGGTGGCATGGGCGACTCCGGACTCGGTAGGCGCCATGGTGACGAGGGCCTGCTCAAGTACACGGAGTCGCAGACGATTGCTACCCAGCGATTCCTCGGCTTCGATGCACAGTTCGGAATGACGGATGAGAAGTGGCTCAACACCCTGGCGGGGGCCCTGTCCGTGATGAAGAGGGTGGGGATCAAGTAGTCATGGTTGCCGGATTCGATTTCGACGTCCTGATCATCGGCTCGGGATTCGGTGGGTCGGTGTCGGCCCTCCGCCTGGCGGAGAAGGGCTACCGGGTAGGCGTGCTGGAGGCCGGGCGTCGCTTCACAGATGCGACCTTGCCCGCAACATCGTGGCGGCTCAAGGACTTCCTGTGGGCGCCCATGCTCGGCCTGATGGGTGTCCAGCGCATTCACGTGCTCAAGGACGTGGTGGTGCTGGCCGGTGCTGGCGTGGGTGGCGGGTCCCTCGTCTATGCGAACACGCTCTATGTGCCGGGCAAGCCCTTCTTCGACGATCCGCAGTGGCGCGACATCACCGACTGGGCAGGCGAACTCGCGCCTTACTACGACCAGGCCGCGCGGATGCTGGGTGTCGTCGACAACCCCACGATGACGCCGAGCGACGACGTCATGAAAGCCGTCGCCGACGAGATGGGTGTCGGCCACACCTTTCGCCTTACGCCGGTCGGTGTGTACTTCGGGGACGGCCCGGGCGTAACGCGACCCGACCCCTTCTTCGGTGGCGCCGGCCCCGATCGCACCGGCTGCATCGAGTGCGGCGAGTGCATGACCGGCTGTCGGCACAATGCCAAGAACACGTTGCCGAAGAACTACCTCGCGCTCGCCGAGGCGGCTGGTGCGCGGGTGTATCCGATGACCACCGTCACCGGTCTCGCTGAACGAGAGGGCGGCGGTTTCACGGTCGACACGACGAGGACGGGTTCGTGGGGGAGGCGGGTCCGCACCCTGAGCGCACAGCAGGTCATTGTCGCGGCGGGCACGTACAACACGCAGAAGCTGTTGCACCGCATGAAGGATGACGGCCGCCTGCCACGGCTGTCGAGTGTGCTGGGCCGGCTCTCTCGCACGAACTCGGAATCAATCCTCGGAGCCGTGACAAGCACCACGGCAACCGACTTCACGCAGGGCGTGGCGATCACGTCTAGCTTCTATCCCGAACCGCACACGCATGTCGAGCCGGTCCGATACGGCAAGGGCTCGAACTCCATGGGACTGCTGCAGACCATCCTCACTGTCCCGCGTGCGGGGCAGCAACGCTGGCGGTCCTTCGCATCGGATGTGCTGAAGGATCCACGTGATGCCATCCGGCTGCTGAATGTGCACAAGTGGAGCGAGCGCTCGATCATCTCCCTGGTGATGCAGACGGCGGACAACTCGCTGACGGTGATGGGGAAGCGTTCACGGCTGGGCACATGGGGGCTGACAACGCGCCTCGATGGCTCGAATCCGCCGCCGGCCTACATGCCCGTTGCCCAGGATGTCGTGCGGCGTCTTGCCCAGCGCATCAACGGCATTCCCGTGGGCAGCCACTTCGAGAACTTCGACGCTGCCGTCACCGCCCATTTCGTCGGGGGATGCCCGATCGGCGCTGATGAGCGCAGCGGTGTCATCGACGGCTATCACCGGGTCTACGGCTACGACGGCCTGCACATCGTCGATGGGTCGGCCATCACCGCGAACCTGGGGGTCAACCCGTCGCTGACGATCACCGCGCAGGCGGAACGCGCGATGGCACTGTGGCCGAACAAGGGCCAGGACGACCCGCGGCCACCGGTCGGCTCGGGCTACGAGCGCGTCGTCCCGGTGGCCCCGGCCAACCCGGTCGTGCCTGAGGCCGCGCCGGGCGCTCTGCGGCTGCCTATCGTCGGCATCACCTGACCGTGCTGCTGGGGGAGCTCGGGGCCCGGCCGTTAGGGTGCTGGTGATGTCTGATCCGTCCCCGCCCGCCGAGTCGTCGACCGGCGCCCGCCCGCCCCGGGCCTATCTGGGCTGGTCGCTCGTCGCGACGATCGCCTGCTTCCTCCCGCTTGGCCTGATCGCCCTGTACTACGGGTTCCGGACGAATCGGGCGATCGTCGAGGGCCGCCCAGACGACGCGATTCGCGATTCGCGCGTCACCCGCCGGTGGCTGCTGGCCACTGCCATCGTGGGAGTTGCCGTCTATCTGGTCATCGCCGCGGTCTTCGTCCTGCTGGGAGCGTTCTCGCCGTGAGGCGGATCGATAGGCTCAGTCGGTGACCCCGTCCCTCGACACCGTCCTCGTCGTCGACTTCGGCGCCCAGTACGCCCAGCTCATCGCGCGTCGCGTGCGCGAGGCGCACGTGTACTCCGAGATCGTCCCGCACACCATGTCGGTCGCCGACATCGTGGCGCGACGCCCCGCGGCCGTGATCCTCAGTGGTGGTCCGTCCAGCGTCTACGCGCCCGGTGCCCCCTATCTTGATCCCGCGTTGTTCGATGCCGGCATACCGGTGTTCGGCATCTGCTACGGCTTCCAGGCCATGGCGCAGGCACTGGGTGGAACGGTTGCGCGGACGGGCCTGAGCGAGTTCGGTCGAACACCGCTGCGTGTCACCGAGTCGGGCCGGCTGTTCGCCGGGCTGCCGGATGAGCTGAGTGTCTGGATGTCACATGGCGATTCGGTTGCCGAGGCACCCGCGGGCTTCCGGGTTTCGGCGATGTCGGATGGAGCACCCGTAGCTGGATTCGAGGACGCGGACCGGCGCCTCGCGGGCGTCCAGTTCCATCCCGAGGTCATGCACAGCGAGAGTGGCCAGCAGGTCCTCGAGCATTTCCTGTACGACATCGCCGGCTGCGCACCGTCATGGACGATGACGAATGTCATCGACGAGCAGGTCTCGCGGATCCGCGAGCAGGTGGGTGCGGGCCGGGTGATCTGCGGGCTGTCCGGTGGCGTCGACTCCGCGGTGGCCGCGGCGATGGTCCAGCGCGCCGTGGGCGACCAGCTGACCTGCGTCTTCGTCGATCACGGGCTGCTGCGCAAGGGTGAGGCTGAGCAGGTCGAGCGTGACTACGTGGCCGCGACGGGGATCAACCTCGTTGTCGTCGATGCGCGCGAGCGATTCCTGACTGCCTTGGCGGGCGTGAGCGACCCTGAGACCAAGCGCAAGATCATCGGCCGCGAGTTCATCCGCGTATTCGAGGAGGCGGAGCGATCGATCGTCGCTGACGCAGGGGAGCACGGGCAGAAGGTCGAGTTCCTGGTCCAGGGAACGCTGTATCCCGATGTCGTCGAATCGGGCGGCGGGACGGGCACGGCGAACATCAAGAGCCACCACAACGTCGGCGGTCTGCCGGACGACATGCAGTTCACGCTGGTCGAGCCACTTCGAACACTGTTCAAGGATGAAGTGCGTCAGGTCGGACTCGACCTGGGCCTGCCACCCGAGATCGTCTGGCGCCATCCGTTCCCCGGGCCGGGTCTGGCCATTCGCATCATCGGTGCTGTCGACGAGGAACGGCTGTCGATCCTCCGTGAGGCCGATGCCATTGCCCGCGAGGAGCTCACGGCGGCGGGACTGGACCGGGATGTGTGGCAGTTCCCGGTCGTACTGCTCGCCGATGTGCGTTCCGTGGGCGTTCAGGGCGATGGCCGAACCTATGGGCATCCAGTCGTATTGAGGCCGGTGTCGAGCGAGGACGCGATGACGGCTGACTGGTCGCGACTTCCCTATGACCTGATCGCCCGCATCTCCACCCGCATCACAAACGAAGTGCGCGAGGTCAATCGGGTCACGCTTGACGTGACGTCGAAGCCGCCCGGCACCATTGAATGGGAGTGACCATGGAGTTCGTTTTCCACCTGATCGTCGTACTGCACTTCGTCGGCCTGGCATTGCTGCTGGGTGCATTCCTGGTTCAGGTGAAGTCGCCGGAGAAGACCGTGACGCGCTGGATGTGGGACGGTGCGCTCACGCAGTTGCTCACCGGCCTGATCATGGTCGGCATGATCTCGTCCGGCCTGCTGGGCGATGAGGAGAAGGCGGAACTGAGCCACACCAAGATCGGTGTGAAGCTCGCCATTGTCGTCGTCATCGCCATCCTTGCCTTCGTTGGCAAGAAGCGCCCGGCCCCTCAGGTAGGCCTGTGGGCCACGATCGGCCTGCTGACACTGGCGAATGTGATCATCGCTGTCTTCTGGTAGCACCGAATCCTGATAGCCAGACCGGTCAGGCTGTCGACACGATCATGAAGGCCTCGGCCAGCCTGCCCTCAGGCAGGCCCGCATGCTCGGCCTGCATGCGCATCCACCCGCCGACCCGGTCGACCAGGTCATCCATGTGCCCGGTCTGGCTCTCGTGCGCGCGCAGGGCCTGAATCTTCGCGTCGAAGTTGTCGGTGATGTCGTTCCAGTAGTTCGGAGTCGGACTGGCCAGGACCCACACCTCGGGCACACTCCATGCCTCAAGCTCCTCATCGAGCAGCAGGCTCGTGTGTGCGAAGGGGTTGCGCGCGTCGGGGTAGACGGCCTGGATCGCGGCCTCGCCCGCCGCGAGGTGGTCCGGGTGCGACGCCTGGATGCGGTTCCAGTTGCGCTCAGGTGACTGGATGAGCATGCGGTCGGGACGAACCTGTCGGATGACGCGGCTGATGTCGCGTCGCAGATCGTGGCTGACGGCGAGTTCGCCGTCGCGGTAGCCGAGGAAGCGCACGTCGGTGACTCCGACAGCGGCGCCTGCGGCCCGCTGCTCCGCCTGGCGGATCGCGGGGATCTCGGAGCGGGGGACATCGGGATCGAAGCCCCCGGCGTCTCCGTTGGTGATCAGGCAGTACGACACCTCGACGCCGGCATCCGTCCAGGCCTTGATCGTGCCCGCTGACCCGAAATCGACATCATCCGGGTGGGCCATCACCGCGAGCAGGCGCTCGATCCGGGTGCCGTCGGCGTTGTGGAGGAGGCGGTCGGGCTCGAGGGACGAGGTCATCGGGGCAGCGTATCTCCCCGATCCAGGCGGTACCGTGGGGTGATCCAGCTGTGCTGATGCCGATGGGGGTAGCCGATGGAGCGGTCAATTTCCACAGGGCACGCCCTCGTCACAGTGGCCACATCCGTCACATCCGTGACAGAGTAGGCCTGTGCTTCCCCGCCGGCACGGGCACCGTGCCCTGACTTCGCGCGTCCGCGCGCGGCCGGGCGGCCGTGCCCTGATCGGCTTGCTCAGCCTGTCTGTGGTGGCCGGCGTGGGATTGGCCCTGCCGATGA
>CAJAKT010000189.1 GCA_903940375.1 uncultured bacterium
GCTTCGAGCGTGCCGGCTTCGTTGAGCCACTGCGTGTAGGTGATCACGCCCGGCTCACCGTCGACAGCGTTCGCCGACACCCGGTCGAGCACGAGCCCGGCATCGCGCCCCTGCACCAGGAACTTCGACATGAACGACATGTCCATGATGCCGACACCTTCGCGCACCGCGCGATGCTCCTGCTCCCAGTAGGGGAACCAGTTCTGCCGCCCCCACGACAACTCCTCAACGACCGGCTCGATGCCGGGTGGTGCGTACCAGTCGGCGCCCTCCCAGCCACTGACGTCGCGGAAGTAGGCCCCCTTCTCCGCCAAGCGGTCGTGCACGGGTGAGCGCTTGACGCCCCTGGCCGACTGCATCGAGCGACCGGGGAAATGCGTCTGGTACACCATCCCGAGCGTCTCGACGGTGCGCTCGGCCCGGTAACGCGGGTTGAGCTGGTACTCCTGCATCCGGTCGATGTTGAATCCGGTGACGTCGACATCCGGTCGGCCATCGACGATCCACTGCGCCACGATGCGTCCCATACCGCCACCGGTGAGGATGCCGACCGAGTTCATCCCGGCTGCGACGAAGTAGTTGTCAATCCCCGGCGCCTCGCCCACGATCGGGGCAAGGTCGGGCGTGAATGACTCAGGTCCGCAGAAGAAGGTGCGGATTCCGGTCTCGAGGGTGATCGGCACGCGCTGCATCGCGCGCTCGACATACGGCCCCATCCGGTCCCAGTCAGGCGTGATCTCGCCGAACGAGAAGTCTCCGGGGATACCGTCGACATTCCACGGGGCGCACACCGGCTCGAACAGGCCGACCATCAGGCCGCCGCCCTCCTCGCGGTAGTAGCCGTGCCGTGACGGATCCTCGAAGACGGGCCAGGCCGGATCGACGCCGTCTATTGGCTCCGTGATCAGGTAGTAGTGCTCGGCCGCCTGCAGCGGAATGACGACCCCGTTGCGCTCGCCCAGCTGACGTGCCCACATACCAGCGCAGTTCACGACGTACTCGCACTCGATGTCGCCCTTGTCCGTGCGAACACCGGCCACCCGCCCGTCCCGGATGAGCACCTGGTCAACGGAAACGCCCTCGATGATGCTGACGCCCTGCATGCGGGCGCCCTTGGCCAGCGACATGGTCGCATCGACGGGATTCACCCGTCCGTCTGCAGCGACGTAGAACCCGGCGAGCAGGTCGGACGTGTCCGCGAGCGGGAACCGTTCTGCGATCTCCGCCGGGCTGATCTCCTGGACATCAAGGCCGACGTGCCGGTTGAACGCCGCCACCCGCCGGTACTCCTCGAGCCGGCCAGGATCCGCGGCAGCCTCGATGAAGCCCACCGCCTTGAAGCCGGTAGACAGCCCCGTCTCCGCCTCGAGCCTCTTGTAGAGCTCGCGCGTGTACTGGCGCATCGACATCGATGTCTCGGACATCGAGCCGAAGCAGGTCATCAGTCCGGCCGCATGCCAGGTCGTGCCCGACGTGAGCCGATCACGCTCGAGGAGCACCACATCCGACCAGCCCAGGTGGCCGAGGTGGTAGGCGATTGACGTGCCGATGACCCCGCCGCCGATGATCACGACGCGGGCGCGGGCGGGGATGTCGCTCATGGTTCATCAGCGTAGTGAGCGTGTGCGACGCAACCGGCACCCGATCGTCGGGGAGGATTCACCCATGTCTGATGCCGCCATTGACGCCGCCGAGGAAGAGGCCGGCCTGCGCAACCCCGGCTACGAGATCTTCATCGCCGCGCTGTCCGTTTTGTCGATCCTCAATCTGGTGCTGCTCTACCTGGTCCAGGACGACGACCTCGACTTCGTCCTCTTGGTGATGAACCTCATCCTCACCGTCATCTTCCTGATCGACTTCCTCGTGCGGTTCCGGGCGGCACCGTCGAAGGGCGGCTACTTCTGGCACGCCTACGGGTGGGCCGACCTGCTCGCCAGCCTGCCGTTCACGCAGGTCAAGATCTTCCGGCTCTTCCGCCTGGTCAAGGTCTACCGGCTGCTGAAGGACTACGGCGCCAAGAACATCGCTCGCAGCCTCGTCAAGGACCGAGCTGGCAGCGCCCTGCTGAGCCTGCTGCTGATCGGCATCCTGATGCTTGAGTTCGGCAGCCTCGGCCTGCTCACCCTTGAGGCGAACGTCCCCGGCGCCAACATCACGACAGCATCCGATGCCCTCTGGTACATCATCGTGACGATGTCGACCGTCGGATATGGCGATGAGTACCCCATCACCAATCCCGGTCGCGTTCTCGGCACCATCATCATCATCATCGGCGTCGGCATCTTCGGCACCCTCACCGGCTATCTGGCGAACTTCTTCCTCACCCCCGCGAAGCGGAAGGTGGAGTCGGATCGCGCTGTTCCTGATGTGACGATGCGGTTGCAGGAGCTCAGGGAACTGACGGCCAAGCAGCAGGCCGCCATCAACGAGCTTGAGGCCCTCGTCGAAGGCAAGCAGCAGTGACTAGATGAACGAGTGCCGTCGAAGCCACCGCATGGCGACCGAGCCCCACAGGGGCGGCAGGTAGAACGTCACGAGTCGGAAGGCGATCGCCGTCGACATCGCAATGGGCGCGGGGATACCGATCGCCTGCAGTCCGGCCGTGTAGCCCGCTTCGGATACGCCCATCCCGCCCGGCACCGGCATCAGGCCGGCGAAAAGGCTGACCGCCGTGTTGATCAGGATGAGCTGCGACAGGGCCGCTGACTCGCCGAAGGCCGCCAGGGTGATGCCCAGGATGATGGCCTGCAGTACCTGGGAGCCGAGGTTGCCGAGCAGCATCGTGCCGACCTTGCGGGGATTGCGCAGTACCAGGAACGCATCGCCGGCCTTGCGTCGCTGCTCGGTGACTGAGGTTCGAATGCGTGGAATGCTCCCCGTCAGCCGGTGACGCAGCTTCGGGACGACCAGCGTCACGATCAGGGCAACCACCGAGAGCACGACGACGATCGCGATCAGGGACGGATCCGAATCCGTGCTTGTCGAATCCGTGCTGGTGGATGACCCCAGCACCTGAGTGGTGAATCCGGGCAACCCGGAAACGAGGATCAGGATGATGAGCGCGATCTGCACGGTGAAGCCGCTGACACTGTCGATCATCCCCATGGTGACTGCCGGTGCAGCGGCGATTCCGAATCGCTCGAAGAACCTGACCTCCAGCGCCAGCCGGGCGGCCGTGGATGGCAAGCACAGGGCGATGAACTGAATCGCATACTGCAGCATCAGCACCGGGACATAGCCCAGCTTCGTCAGGGTCGCCCCTAGCGTCGAGAAGGCGAGTGCGGCCTGGATGAGCGGTGAGCAGAGGAGCGCAATGAGCAGGAGCACGAGATTCGCAGATGACATCGCGTCGACGATGCTCGACGGATCCACGCCCGACATGGCTCCGACCAGCGTGTAGGCGAGCAGGGCCACGAACGCAACGATCGCGACCGACTTCACGCTGACGCGATTGATGCGCTGAAGGGGCGGCGCCTCAGCCCCGATCGTCGTGACAGCCATCGAGACGATGTCCTTCAGCGACCAGTCGGCATCGTGTACCTGCTGGCGCGTCACCCGCCCGAGGGCGGCTGGCTGCAGGTACGGCATGAGGTTGACGAGACCGTCCGTGCCCACCGCGCGCACGACCGCTGCGAGCGCACGCTCCGTGCCCACGACCGTTGCCGTGGTGACGAGCAGCCGGGCACGGTCAACCTGCTGGTCACCCTCGTCGGCATTGAGTTCAGCATCCGCGAAGTCCGCCAGCGCCGGTGTGCCGTCCTGCCTCAGGACGATATGACGCCCGTCGATTCGGCCGTGGGCCATGCCGGCCCCGTGTAGCGCAAGGACGGAGCGCCAGACACCGTCAAGGATGTCGTCATCGACAGCATCGGCACTGAGCCCCACCAGCGTTGATCGCGGGGCGACCGTCGCGATGAGCGCATCGCCCTGCCCCGACCGGCCCACCGCAACGAGCGGCAAGACTGCGACTCCTGCCCGGTCAGCAAGCATGGTCGCCAGCGCCTCGTGCTCGACACGCGCCTGCCGGCCACGCGTGAGGTGCGGCATCTCGCCGCGTCGCGTCAGCGTCGTCCACAGCGATCCGACCACCTGGCTGTCCCAGGCATCCCGGCCGTAGACCTTGACCAGCAGGTCAGGCTCCCCGGCCCGACGGACCAGCCACAGGACCTCGCCTGCCGTCTCGTCGGCGACGTCGGTTGCGTCGAATGCCTCGATGCCCAGATCGGCGAGGCCGATCTCGATCTGGTCGGCGGTCAGGAGCCCCTGCGGCGATCCGAAGATCAGATGGGTGACGGCAGCCGCGCCGATGCCGACCACGACCCCGGCGATCGCGCCGATCGGCCAGGCAACCGACAACGCCACAGCCGACACTGCGCCGAGCAGCACCAGGAGCCGGCCCCAGTAACGCAGCGGTCTGCTCACGGCGGGTGATGCGGTCACGATGATGGCGGTTGCGAGGGCAACGCGAACGGCGACGTAGACGGGAGAGTCGGGCACCCCGATCAGCGCATCGACGGTGACGGTCACATCGGTGCCTGCGGCGGCTCCCGCCACGATCGAGCCGGCGAGTGCGGCCACCGCTGCGAGCCCAAGAACCAGGCTCAGCCCCCGACGGTGATGGAAGGCGAGCGGCAGCAGCAGCAGGACGACCGCCCACAGTGCCAGAGCGGTGTACGACACCCCCCACAGCAAGTCCAGCACGGATGGGAGCGCATCC
>CAJAKT010000190.1 GCA_903940375.1 uncultured bacterium
CCCGACTTGGTTTCAGTCACGAAGATTTCCTTTGGAGGTTGCCCTCGATTACGGAGGGGGTGGTGCCCCGCGAACGCCCGTAGAGCCGGGTTGCGTGGGGGTCGTCCAGCGCGGTCGGGGATCCGCCGCGAGATCACATGACGTGAGTGGCCGTTGACTCGGAACCGAGGAACCGGCATGTCGCCGTCACTTCTGGAACGAACCGAGCATAACACCCCACCGGACAGGGGGTCATGAACCGGGGTCAGGGCAGGGGCGGAACCGGGACTTCGCGAGCTCCGGTCAGTGACACGGGCACCGACAGGATCGCCCAGCCCTCCCCCGCCGACTGCGTGATCATCGACTCGGTACCCGGCCCGGGGAAGGCAAGAACCGACGGACCGGCACCCGATACGACGGCCGGGATTCCGGATTCGCGCAGGCGTTCCATCAGCAGGACCGACTCCGGGTAGGCAATGGCCCGGGTCTGCTGGTGCAGCCGATCCTGCGTCGCGCTCATGAGTCGGCGCGGGTCGACCGTCATCGCATGTACGAGCAACGCGGATCGCGACAGGTTCGTGGCCGCGTCGGCGAAGGGAACGGTGTCGGGCAGGAGCGCTCGTGCCTTCGACGTGGCCAGTGCGGAGGGAGGGACCAGCACGACCGGACGGATGTCCGCGTGCGGAACCATCCGAACGGCATCGGCGAAGCCATCCGGTTCCAGCCACGCGACCGTGAAGCCTCCGAAGAGAGCGGCACTGAGATTGTCGGGGTGCGTCTCCTGCCGAAGGGCCAACTGCAGGACGTCGCTGTCGGTCATCCGATCGCGACCGTCGGTGACCATCGCTCGGGCCAGCACGATTCCACCGATGATCGCCGATGCGGATGAGCCCAGCCCGCGACCGTGCGGCACCGCGTTGGTGCATCTCAGGATGAAGCCCGGTACGGGCACGTCCATCCAGGTGAAGGCTTCGAGCATCGAGTGCGCCACGAGGTTGCTCTCGTCGCGCGGCACCACGGACTCGCCCTCCCCGACGACCTCGACGAGCAGTCCCTCGTCGTCGGTGACCATGGCAATGAGCTCGTCGTAGACAGACAGTGCGAGGCCGACGGAATCGAAACCGGGGCCCAGGTTCGCGCTGCTAGCGGGCACGACCACGCGCACGGCGTCGCGGCGGATGGCGGTCATGGCTACGCCAGTTCGAGGGCGCCGGCCACGGCACCGGCGTCGACGGGAACCACGACGGGATCGGCAGCAGAGTCGAGTGCCCACTGCGTGTCCTTCAGGCCGTTGCCGGTGAGAGTGCAGACCACGACCTGCCCGGGATCAAGTGCGCCCGCTGCATGCATCTTGATCAGGCCGGCGACGCTCGCGGCACTGGCCGGCTCGCAGAACAGTGCTTCCTCGCGAGCGACGAAGTGATACGCGGCGAGGATCTCGTCGTCGGTGACCGCATCGATCAGGCCACCGGACGTGTCACGTGCCTCGATCGCGCTGTCCCAGGAGGCGGGGTTGCCGATGCGGATCGCCGTGGCGATGGTCTCCGGATGCAGGACGGGCTCACCAATCACGAGCGGCGCAGCGCCGGCGGCCTGGAAGCCCCACATCCGCGGACGGCTGCTGGCAACCCCATCGGCTGCATACTCCGAGTAGCCCTTCCAGTACGCGGTGATGTTGCCCGCATTGCCGACAGGCAGGCAGTGGATGTCGGGGGCGCGGCCCAGCTGGTCGACGATCTCGAACGCCGCTGTCTTCTGGCCCTCGATTCGTGCGGGATTGACGCTGTTGACGAGCTCGACCGGGTAGTCGACCGCAAGCTTGCGCGCCAGCTCGAGGCAGTCGTCGAAGTTGCCGTCGACCTGCAGCAGCCGGGCGCCGTGCACGATCGCCTGCGCGAGCTTGCCCATCGCGATCTTGCCCTGCGGGACGAGAACCGCACATGTCATGCCGGCCTTGCTCGCATAGGCGGCCGCACTTGCCGACGTGTTGCCCGTCGATGCACAGATAACGGCCTTCGCCCCGGCCTCTGCGGCCTTGGAGATCGCCATCGTCATGCCACGGTCCTTGAAGGACCCAGTCGGATTCGCGCCGTCGTACTTCAGCCACACCTCGACGCCGAGCCGCTCGCTCAGGACGCACGCATAGACGAGCGGTGTGCCGCCCTCGCGCAGTGAGATGACCGGTGTCGCGTCGGACACGGGCAGACGGTCGCGGTACTCCTCGATCAGGCCACGCCACACATGAGCCATGACTACGCCCCCGCCTCACCCTCGACCCGCATGACTCCGAGCACCTGCCGGACGGTGTCGAGCCCGCTGAGCTGCTCCACCGTCTTGCGGAGCGCCGCGTCGCTGGCCCGATGGGTGCGCACGATCAGCCCGGCCTCGTCGCCGTGACCGTCCTGTCGCACCACCTGAATGCTGACGCCGTTGTCGGAGAAGGCAGATGCGATGCTCGCAAGGACGCCAGGACGGTCGGCCACCGACAGGTTCACGTAGTAGCGCGTCGAGGCGTCGCCGATCGGAAGCACGGGGAGGTTGTTGTACGTGCTCTCCCCCGGTCCGAGGCCGCCAACGACGCGGTTGCGGGCCGCCGTCACAAGATCGCCCATCACGGCCGAGGCGGTTGGGTCGCCTCCCGCACCGCGGCCGTAGAACATCATCTGCCCGGCCGACTCGGCCTCGATGAAGACCGCGTTGAACGATCCGCGCACCGCCGCGAGGGGGTGGCTGCGCGGCAGCATCGTCGGGTGCACGCGCACGATCACGCCCTCGTCCGTGCGCTCGGCCACCGCGAGCAGCTTGATGACGAAGCCCATCTGCTGGGCCGCGCGGACGTCGCCGGAGGTGACGTGCGAAATGCCCTCGCAGTAGACGTCGTCCAGGGTGACCCGGGTGTGGAAGGCGAGTTCGGCGAGGATCGCTGCCTTCGCGGCAGCATCGTGGCCGTCGATGTCGAGCGACGGGTCGGCCTCGAGGTAGCCGAGGGACATCGCCTCCTCGAAGACGTCGGAGTACTCGACCCCTTCCTCATCCATCTTGGTGAGCATGAAGTTGGTCGACCCGTTGACGATGCCGAGCACCTTGGTGACCCGGTCGCCGGCGAGCGACTCGCGGAGCGGGCGCAGTAGCGGGATCGCGCCAGCGACCGCGGCCTCGAAGTAGAGGTCGACGCCGTTACGGCCAGCAGCCTCGTAGAGGGTGGCGCCATCGGCCGCGAGCAGGGCCTTGTTGGCGGTGACAACACTGGAGCCGGCGGCCATGGCCTCCAGGATCAGGGTGCGCGCGGGCTCGATGCCGCCCATGACCTCGACGACGATGTCCGCGCCGCTGCTGGCTACCGCATGGACGTCCGAGGTGATGAGATCGGCGGGGATGCCGGGGCGGTCCTTGGCCACGTCGCGCACGGCCACGGCCGTCAGTACGACCGGGGCACCCACCCGCTCCTCGAGGTCGCGGGCGCTCTCGATGAGCAGCCGGGCCACGGAGGCGCCAACGGTGCCACCACCGAGCAGGGCGACGGTCAGGGGCCGGCCGAGGTCAGCGGACGACATGGGCGCTCCGGGCGAAGTTCACGGGGCACAGCCTCTCAGGTCCGCAGCGGTGGCCGCCAACCCGGCTGGCGCCTCGCGCGCCTGCACGGAATACTGCCGCCCGCACGGGACCATGTGCGCAGTCCGGCGAGACCGTCGCCCCTATGGAGGTAATGAGATGAACACCGCTGCCCGGAAGCTGATCGCCGAGTTCGTCGGCACCTTCCTGCTCGTCTTCCTCGCCGTCGGCGCAGCCGTGTTCGGCATCGGCGCGAAGGTCGGCGTCGACGGCACCGGACCCGGCAACGGCATCGTCGGCGTCGCCCTGGCC
>CAJAKT010000191.1 GCA_903940375.1 uncultured bacterium
ACCCTGCCGGTCGGCTGATCGACTCGCAGTAGTTGCACGGCTCAACCTGTTTGGGCCCGCCTCACATGAGGCGGGCCCAAACAGGGCCTCCAGATCGGAACAGGCGAAGGGACAGTTGCGAAGGGCATGAGTACTGCAACCCAACCAAGCGGAGATCCGGCCCTGCTGAGTCGCCAAGAGGCATCGGTTTCGGCAAAGACCAAGAAGTCAAAGGTCGCCCGTTCGAATTCGAGGTGGTCCGGAGGACTCCTCGTTCCGGTGATGACCTTCTTCGTCCTGATGAACGTCGTTCCGACCATCTGGATGCTTGGGCTGAGTTTCTATCAGTACACCCTGACCTCGGCCGTGAAGAAGCCGAAGTTCGTTGGCTTCGATAACTACATCAAGGTGGTCAATGACGGCCCGATCTCAAACTCGATCGGCCGCACCTTCCTCTTCATGATCTTGGCCGTCCTGCTCCAGACGGTCTTGGGCGCACTGATCGGCTTCCTTTTCTGGCGCAGCGACAAGATGCCTGGCCGACGCCTCGCGCTCACGCTCCTGTTCACCCCCATGGTGCTCACGCCTCTCTCAAGCGGGCTGTTCTGGCGCCTCCTCCTCGACCCCGTGTTCGGACTGGTGAACTACTTACTCTCCGTGGTTGGCATCGGGAAGATCGATTTCTTGACGAACACCGAGTGGGCCTTCCCCTCGGTGTTGGTGGTGGACACGTGGATGTGGACGCCCTTCATGGCCCTTATGACCCTGGCTGCACTCGGATCTGTGCCCAAGGCGGAGCTGGAGGCTGCGCAGGTGGACAACCTGACCCTGTGGCAGCGACTCGTTCATGTGATCGTTCCCTACGCGAAATTCATCATCATCCTGGGCATCCTCCTTCGGACCATCGACGTGTTCAAGACGATGGACCTCATCTACCTGATGACTAACGGTGGTCCGGGTGACCGCACCGAGTTGATCGGCGTCGCCCTCTACCGACTGGCGTTCAAGAGCTTCAACCTCGGTTACTCGTCAGCGCTGGCGGTGTTCCTGCTCTTCATCGCGATTGCCCTCACTTCGATCTATCTGTTCGTCCTGAACCTTCGAACGCGAAGCGCGGAGGAGAACTGATGCCGACAACCGCCGGCTTGGGCCCGGGAGTCCTACCGGACCAGCCTCTCTTTGATCCCTCCACCAGCCCGCGCGATGACAAGCCGAGGCGCGTCACGCTCGCTGGTGTCGTTTCCTGGATTGTTGCGCTGCTGTTCTTCTCGCCGATTCTGTGGATCGCCATGGCGGCCCTCAAGACCAGCGATCAACTGCTGGCGTCGCCGCCACTGTTCGTTTTCAAGCCAACCTTGGACAACTTCCTCAACCTGTTCGAGACGCCCAACATCCTCCAGTACTTCGTCAATAGCGTTCTGCTGTCCCTCGTGTCGGTCAGCATCGCCATCGCCGTGTCCTACTTGGCGGCCTACTCCTTCTCGAGATTCAAGCCTCCAGGTTCCGACTTCATCATGTTCCTGCTTCTCTCAACCCGATTTGTGCCGGCAGCCGCCTTCGTCATCCCGTTTTTCCAACTGTTCGGGGTTCTGCATCTGAAGAACACCTACGTCGGACTCATCATCTTCTACACGATGTTCAGCGTTCCCTTCTCCGTGTGGATCCTCAAGGGATTCATTGACGGTGTCTCGCCACGCTTCGACGAGACCGGGCTCGTCAACGGAGCCTCACGTGCACACGTGATCTTCAGGGTTGTCCTGCCCCAGGTGAAACCGGGACTTGTCGCTGCCTTCGTGTTCAACATCATCTTCGTCTGGAACGAGTTCCTGTTCGACTTCCAGCTGGGAGGGAAGGGCACGAGTACTATCCCCGTGGCCCTGTTCACCAGCCTCTACCAAGGTGGCGCGGTCAACTGGACCTACGTTGCGGCGCTCGGAACGGCGTATGTGCTGCCCTTGTCGGTCCTGATCTACTTCTTCCAGAAGTACCTACTGGTCGGCATGACCTTCGGAACCGTACGAGGTGAGGTCTGATGCTCAAGGTGCCGGTTGCCTTCGCCCAAAAGGCACAGAACTTCGTGATGGTGCTGCTCATCATCAGTCTGGCTCTGGTGGCGCAGCAGTTCTCTAACGCTCTCTACAAGTTTGGTGTGATGTCGTTGTTTGTCGTGGTTCTTCTGCAGATCGCGGTGAGTAACGTGGCCCCGACAGCTGGTCTGCGCAAGACGCTGACCAAGAGCGCCATCATTCTCGGCATCGTCACGCTGATCTTCGCCTTCTCAATCTGGATCACCCCCTGGCTTGTGGGGCTCGGCCAAACGAAGCGATTCTGAGGGGCACGGTGGATACTCCTGTGAGTAATGAGCACGTTGTTGAGTTGAAGTCCCTGCGTAAGACCTATGGCGCCCACACTGTTCTGAACGACCTCTCGATGACGGTCAACAAGGGCGATTTCGCGGTGCTTGCCGGGATGCCAGGCTCGGGCAAGTCGGTCTTGCTTCGCCTCGTGCTCGGACTTGAGGGCCCATCGTCGGGCGAGGTGATTCTGCGCGGCAAGAACGTCAGCGACGATGGGCCGGCATCTCGCAATATTGGGTATGTGCCGCAGTCATTCGCGCTGTTCCCGAACAAGAATGTGCGCGACAACATCACGTACCCGATGCGTCTCGACAAGGCGTCGCCAGCCGCCATCAATGATGCACTTGAACGTGTCTGCTCTCTCTTGACCATCACGGATCTGCTCGACAAGCGTCCCGAACAACTGAGCGGCGGCCAGAAGCAGCGCGTGGCAATCGCCCGCGGTCTTGCGAAGGAGACTGACTTCTTCGTCCTGGACGATCCCCTGGTGGGGCTCGATTTCAAGCTGCGAGAGCGGCTCATCGATGACCTGCGGTACACGCGGTCGGCGCTGAATGTCACGTTTCTGTACTCCACGTCCGACACGCTTGAGTCGCTGCTCCTGGCGACATCCGTTGCCGTGCTCGCCAACGGCACGGTCGTCGAGCAGGGCTCCCTTGCCGATGTCTACGCCGAGCCGCGCACCGCGGACTCGTTGCGGGGACTCGGATTCCCAGAGGCCAACTTCTTCGCTGGCACCCTGCGTCGCAACGGAAGTGACACCCGCGTCGAGACGGTCTTCGGCGACGTCCAGGTGGCCTTGGACGGTGAGTTCGGCGCCGGAGACGTCATCATTGGCATCCGCCCCGAGCATGTGCGTCTTGGCGAGGCGATTTCCGGGTCGATCGGAGTCGATGCAATCGTCGAATTCACCGAGGATGTGGGTGGCTCAGAGATTCTCTACCTCTCGGCCGGGGAGACGCCGCTCGTCACCGTGCTCGGTGCGAGCAGCCAGTTGCTGGAAACGGTGAAGACTGGGCACGTGAGAGCAAGCATCGTGCCCCAGGACCTGCTGGTTTTCGACGCTGACACCAAGGTTCGAATCGGACGTGGACAGGGAGCCGGACGTGGCTGACGTACGGGTAGACGCCGCCGCGAAGTACTTCGGGGATTTCGCGGCCGTCGAGGACGTGTCAACGACCTTTCGTGAGGGAACTGTCACGGTCCTGCTTGGGCCTTCGGGCTGTGGCAAGACCACGCTGATGCGCATGATCGTGGGCCTTGAGACGCCGACGACTGGAAAGATCTACATCGGGGACCGCGAGGTCACGAAGGTGCCGACCTCGGATCGCAAGATCGGAATGGTGTTTCAGTATCCGGTGATCTATCGAGGTACCACGGTGGAGCGCAACATCGAGTTGCCGCTCATTGCCGCCAAGATTGATGCGTCAGAGCGTAAGCGGCGTGTGGAGAGCGTTGCCGAGGTCGTTGGCATTGCGGACCTGCTGAAGTTGAACGTTGACCGTCTCGACAATGCGGGACGGCAGCGAGTCGCAGTTGCTCGGGAGGTGGCTCGGCAACCGGAGGTCCTCCTCTTCGACGAGCCCATCACGAACGTCGACCTCACCTCCAAGTTGGAGTTGAAAAGGTCCCTGAAGAACCTTTTCAAGTCGCTGCAGCAGACGATCATCTACGTCACGCACGACCAGACCGAGGCGATGAGTTTGGCCGACAACATCGCCTTGATGAACAACGGTCGTATCGTCCAAATGGGATCGCCGCGAGAGATCTACGGGCAACCGAACGACGTCTTCGCGGGCTGGTTCCTTGGAAGTCCCGGGATGAACTTCCTGACTGGCTGCTTCATCGTGGAGCACGGTCAGTTGCTCAGTCCGCTGCTGGTCGCGCCGCTCCCAGTGAACGAGAACGCCGTCCATGCGAAGGTGCTCGGCATTCGCCCGGAGCGCGTGCGCATGTCTTTGCAGCCCACCGACAGTGGCGTCCCAGCAGAGGTGCTCACGAGGGCCATCACCATCGGCGGTCGAATCCTCCTTGAGCTCAAAGTTCAGGACGTCACGCTCAAAGCAGTTGTCGATGACAATCTCGCGGGCGCGGTGGGCGACCAAATGTGGATGTCGCTGCCACCGTCTGAGCTGCGCCTCTTCGGGGCAGACGACCGCGTGATCGATGCGGGCCTGGGCGGTCAGTGACCCACATGAGTGAGGGAGAAGCGACCATGGCCAGGCGGCTGGAGGGGCTTCGAGGCTGCATGTTCGCAGCTGAGGGTGTCGAGGATCTCGAGTACTTCGTCACGATGATGAGACTTCAGGAAGAGGGTGTCCAGGTAGACACCGTCGCTTTGTCTCTCGAGTCATTCCGAGGCAAGAATGGTCTCGTCGTTTCGCCCGACAGGATCGTCGCGGATGTTCAGGACTTTCCCTACGACGTCGTGGTGCTGCCGGGCGGCTGGGCTCCTGACAAATTGCGACGCTCTCCGGAGGTAGTAAGAATCATCCGGTCCCGATATGCCGCCGGAGCGATCATCGCCGCCATCTGTCACGGTCCCTGGCTGCTAGCGTCGGCCGACCTCGTCCGAGGCCGCCGAGCCACCGGATCGCTGGGGATCAAGGACGACTTGGTGAATGCGGGTGCCGTGTGGGTCGATGAGAGCGCGTTCATCGATGGCCAACTCGTCTGGGGCAGGGTTGTGGCTGACATCCCCAATTTCTGCCACGCCCTCGTCGAGCGACTCTACGAATACTCTGCCGTCGGCAACGTCCCTGACTAGCTCTCGAGCTTCTGGACGCTTGCCGCGATCGACTCCAAGATGATCGCTATCGAGGTAGCCCCCGCGTCCTGATGGCCGACGGCCCGCGCGCCCAGGCGGCTAGCCCGACCCTTCTTGGGCATCATGCCGGAGGTGTCGATTGCGGCACTCCGTGCGGTGGATGCCGCCAAGTCGAGGGCCGTCGACAGGTCATCGCCTGCGGCGGCTGCGCCGGCCGCCGCTTGGATTGCGGGGTGGAAGGAGTCGAGCATGGTCTTGTCGCCAAGCTCGGCACCCCCGAGGCTCTGGATGGCATCGAACATCGCCTGATAGATCGCAACCCAGTCCCCGGCCTCGCTCACTGAGGACTTGCCCGCTACAGACTCTGCGGCCGCTGTGAATGCGACTTCGTAGAGGGGCCCGATGGTTGCACCCACCTCGTCCGCGTATGCGTCCGAAGCTGCCTGGAAGACCTCAGAAGGGCTAGGTGATCCGGGGAGGTCCGCCAGAGCTCGTCGGACTGCCCGCATGCCGATGGTCATGCTGACCCCGTGGTCGCCGTCACCAACGGCTCC
>CAJAKT010000192.1 GCA_903940375.1 uncultured bacterium
CCGATGCACGGGTCGTGCGCGTCGACTCCAGCAGGGAGACACCACCCTGGGTGATCGTCAGCTTCCATGGCTCATTGACCGTGTCGGTCTTCACCTGGAAGTCGACGCGGATGCCGCCGTCGCGGCTCTTCACCTTCGCGGCGAATGACGACGATGCCGAGCAGTTCCCGCGTGCCTTGACATCGCCGTCCTTGGCGGATGCCGCAGGGGCGAGGGCGATCCCGCCGGCAAGGCCGACGGCGGAGGCAACGATGAGTGCAGTGGTACGGCGCATGGCTTCTCCTTCAGGGGCGACCGGCCGGGGGACCGATGTTTGACGTGTCCTACCGTGCCGCGTCGGGGGCAAAGTGCGCACCCGCATCAGGTTAAGCGTCGGTAAGGCGGAATCCCCTTACGAGAGGAGTCGAGTGAGCTCACGCGCCGCCGGGCTCCCCGGCTGCAGAGGCAGCAGCGATGGCTCGGTGAGATCCGTCCACGCGTACCAGAACAGGCGTGGGACACGAGCAGCATCGGCCTGGCTCACCAGAGATCGCACCACGGCTCGCTGCTGGCGCGTCGTCCACGACGCTCCGCCGAGCACGTTGATCTCGGTCACCCAGACCTCAGTGGGCAGACCGTTCCGCCGAGCAAGGTCTCGGACATGAACGATGACATGACGCAGGGTCGACGTGGCAGCGCGTGTCACCGGATAGAAGTGGAATGACAGCGCCGTGAGGTTCGGCTCTGCCGCGCCCAGGGCAACGAGCCACGGTTCAGCCGACGTGACATCGTCAGGCGAGCCCACGGCCATCCCAGACGCAATGACAGCGGCCGCAGGGTCCGCCTGCCTGATCACTGCCGACGCCGTTGCGACCATGCCTGCCCACTCGGCGATCGTGCCGTTCCAGAAGATCCGGTCGGTGGGCTCATTCCAGATCTCGTACGCATCGATGCGGCCTCGATAGCGAGCGGTGACGGTGCCGACGAAGTCCCGCCAGTCGGCCATTTCCCGCGGCGGGGAGGCCGATCCGGGGCCGAGCCAGACGGCGTCACTCGCCAGCAGTCGCTGCGCGGCCCAGCCCGGTGTCCCGGCGAGAACCAGCGTCACCTGCTCCACGTCATGCGACTCGGCGAGGGCAACGAACGCATCCAGCCGACTGAAGTCCCATTGATCCTGCGCCGGCTCGAGATTGAGCCATGCCGTCCTGGTGTCCCATAGCCGCAGTGAGCGGACGGGCACCGTCGGCCACTCCCCCGGGGAGTCGCGCAGGATGCCGTCGCGTTCGTACCGAAGACCGCCAACCGCCCACGGGATATTGAGGTCAACACCCTGGTCAGCCCGCGGCCGCGCCACTGCAGATGGCGAACCAGCCACCAAGCCCAGCAGCAGTGCGCCGCTAAGCATCGCGAGCACCACCGGCCTCGCGATGCCGCTGTGCCTCTGGGCCCACCTCATGGCGTCTGCCTGCTCTAGTTGGCCCCCCAATCAGAGTGGCACACGCACGAGCGGAAAGCGAGGTCAGAGCCTCGGCTGCTGCAGACGTTCGAACAAGCCGGAGTGGGTGGATCTACCACCCACTCCGGTAAAGGCCGTGAAGCCAGCAGCTACTCGACGGTGACCCTCTGAGTGGAGATCGTCGGCGTGCACCCGGTCTCGCCCGGGAAGTTGTCAACGCGCGTGACAACGGAGTACACACCCGGCTTCGACGGCATGACAAGGCCAACGCTGGCCTCACCGTCGGCTCCGACCCGAACGCGCTGAATGGACAACCGCCCATCCGAACCGATGCGCGTGCCGACCCGGCGGACCGTGTAGGTGACGCGGCACTTCGGCTGCGCACCGGTCACCGTTGCCGTGAATGACTCACCCGCGGTGGACGTCTTCGGCAGGTCGGGCGCGTAGTTGGTATCTGCGGCAGCAACCGGCGCGAACGCGATCATGCTGGCCACGGCACCCATCACGGCAACCCCGGCGAGTGTCTTCTTCATCGAACCCATGTGCTCCCCCACTTCGAGTCGGTGGCCGGTCAGGATCGCGACCATGTTGCGTCTTCGCAACGTACGATGGGGACACTAGCAGAAAGGGGGGCCGATGTCGTCGGGCAAACAGGATCCGGGCAGCACCACCAAGCCCCGGAATCGACGACGATTCGCGGTCGCGCTCGCGGCAGCGATCCTCGTCGCCATCGGGGCCGTTGCCGCCGTGGCACTCGTCCTCGCCAGCACCGCACGCACCGCCGCCGACCAGGCCAGCCAGCTGGAGGCGGCCATCACCCAGGCCAAGGCCAGCATCGAGCGAGGTTCACTCGCCACCCTGCCCGCCGACCTGCAATCCGTGCGCCAGGCGGCGACCGACCTGGCCACCACCACCGAGACCTGGCAGTGGCGTGCCCTGGGCAGCACCCCCGGCATGGCAGCCACCGCGCAGGCGGTGACCACGGTCTCCCAGGCGACGACAGACCTTGCCGATGCCACTCAGCCGCTGGCTGACGCCATCCGCGACGCCCCCTCGACGCTCGCTCTCGTGCAGCGCCTGCCCGAGCTCCGGCCTGCAGTGGAGCAGCTCCAAGCAGCGGCCACCACGGCAACAGCGGATCTCCAACGCATAGACACCACCGACCTGAAGTTCGGCCTCGGTGAGCAGGTCACGCAGGCCACCGACCAGACGCAGGCCATCAGCGCGTCAACGGCGACCGCCCTCGACGCCTGGCCCCAGCTCGAGGGCCTCCTCGGCTTCGACTCCCCCCGCACCTACCTCGTGATGCTGCAGAACCCGGCCGAGGCGCGCGGCTCCGGTGGCCTCTTCAGCGCCTTCATGCTCCTGACTCTGACCAACGGCAGCCCGACCATTGACGAGGCCGGCAGCCGCAAGCTCCTCGACGACACCACCATCCCGGTCCCCAAGGATCTCGATGCCGGTGAGAAGGAGATGTGGGGCGACTACCTGACCAAGTGGGCCAGCTTCAACACCTCGCCCGACTTCCCCACCACCGCCAGGCTCGCGCAGGCCGGCATGGCCCAGCGCGGAACACCGGTCGACGGTGTCATCGCGATCGACCCGATGACGGTCCAGGCGATCCACGCGGGGACCGGTCCGGTGGAACACAAGGGCATCACCATCGACGCCGCAACAGCAGCCGACTTCTTCACC
>CAJAKT010000193.1 GCA_903940375.1 uncultured bacterium
GGGTACAGCAATGGGTACGGTTGGCCCCGGCAAACGTCCTGGCGGCCCGACCTGAAACGCCGTAAGCCGTTGCAGTGCAACGGCTTACGAAAGTGGGTCGCCGGGGGCTCGAACCCCGAACCTACGGATTAAAAGGTTGCCGAGGGCCTCTCGCACTATGAGGGAAATCGTTGCACACCAACGATTCCCGTATCAGCGAGACTCACCCAGAACCGCCGAGAACCACATGAAAAGGGCTACGGAAAGGGCTACGCGACGGATCTCCGATCCGTTGACGCTGGAGCACTCGCCAGGCATGTCACGCCACGATCTGGCGCAGCCGCTGCAAGTCCGCCGCGAGCTGGTCCAGTGCACCGGCAACGGTCGTGTCATGGTGCGCCGCCAGGCCCTGCTGGATCCAACCCCGCAACAACGTCGACGAAGGGACGTCCAGGCGCTGCGCCAACGCCTCGATCTCGACGACCATGGCCGGAGACAGCCGCACCGACACTGGCACGGTCCTGTTCGGCCTGGTGGCGGGCGCGTCGTCGGGCAGCGGATCGTTCATCGTCGCCTCGGCCTCAAGTGCCGCCTTCTGTACGCGGTCCTTCTCACTCATGGTCGTTCTCCCTTCGATACCTGATCCGGTCGGTCCCGGTGGCGACCCACCCGTTGGCACCCCACCACGCATCCGGCTTGTCCTCACGAGCGACCAGGATGATCACCAGCACCTGCCCACGCGACCCGCTGTACCCGAGTAGCCGGGCGCTGGAACCCGACCGGCTCTTCGGATCCGGACTGAACAGAACCGCGTCCGGATCAGCGATCGCCTCCATGGCCTCGGCCACGCTGATCCCATGGCGTGCCCGCATGTGATCAGCCCCATGCTGCCAATCAACATCCACCACGGCAGTATACGATCGTAAACACCTCGTCGCAAGGAGCCGGGCCGGCAGCTTAACTGGCATATTCGAGCCGCGTTACGCAGGTCCTAACTGTGCCAGAAGGGAGGCCCGTCAGGCCCCGGCGGCTGCAAGGTCGCGGGTCGCACCCAGGCATCGAATGAGCCCGAACCCGGCGAGGGAGCATCCGAATACCACTTCGACCCACGCCTTGTGCCGGCGGAAGAGGGCACTGGCTCGGTCAGTCGAGAGGACGAGGACGACGACGGTGAACCAGGTGGCGGCGACAAGCACAACCGCTGCGACGGTGCCGATCACCAGGCCCGAAGCCGGTGACACGGGGAGGGCGGCGGTCAGCACCGAGGCGTAGAAGATGGCCGCCTTGGGATTGGCAAGCGTCGTGACGAAGCCCCTCGCCCAGGACGCGAGGGGGCTGCTGCTTTGCCTTGTGTCGACCTGGGTTGCCAGCGGAACGCGTGCCCCGCGGATGAGCTTGATCCCGAGCCACATGAGATACCCGGCCCCGGCGATCTTGAAGACAACGAACAGCGTCGGCGCCAGGGCAAGGAGGGCGCTGAGCCCGAGGATCGCCGCGGTTGCCCACATGGCGTTGCCGACGACCACACCGGAGGCGACCCACCCGGCTCTGCGCCGCGCACCCGTCATGGCCGTGTAGCTGACGACTACGAAGTCGGGGCCGGGACTCATGATGCCGACGGCCGCAAGCGCGAACACGGCCACGAGCGCCCGCACGGTCTCCACGTCGCGGCCTCTACGCCCGAGCGGCCCGGACCTCACCGGCGAAGGCGGTGGCCAGGTCCCACGATGCCTGCCGGTACTCACGCCAGTAGGAGGCGGTGAATCGGCGCAGCTCGTCGATGTCGACGCCTGCCTTCAGCATGGCGTCCTTGTAGACCGCGAGCCAGGAGTAGACGAGCGAGGGGTTCGCCTCGATGTGGAACTGGACCGCCCATGCGCCATCACCGATCCGGTACGCCTCCGTGAGGTCACCCGTGCGCCCGAGCACGGTGGCCTCGGCGGGCAGGTCGAACGTGTCGTAGTGCGACTGGAAGACGTGCAACGACGGACCGAGGGAGCCCAGCACGGGGTCGGCTGCCGCTTCGGGTGCCATCTCGACCTCGAACCAGCCGATCTCGGTGACCGGAGACCGGTAGACCCGGCCTCCGGCCGCACGCGCCAGCATCTGCGCGCCGAAACACACCCCCAGGATCGGCATGCCTTGGGCTAGTGCCTGCTCCAGGAGGGCGATCTCGCCCCGTATCCACGGGGTGGAATCCTCGTCCGTTGCACTCGCCAGCGCGCCCAAGGAAAGGACGCCGTCGAAGGACTCCAACGGCTCGTCTGGGGTATCGGAGCGGAAGGTGCACCAGGTGTCGATCACCAGACCGGCGTCGACGAGGGGCGGGGCGAGCTCATTGAGGGCGTCATCGAGGTCGTGCTGGATGACGAGGAGGCGAGGTGGGGTCACGCAGGAAGAATAGGGAAATCCGGGCGAAATGTGCTTGCGTATCCATGCTCTCTCGGCCACCCATGCGCAATAGTAAGGAGATGGATGACACGGATCGAGCAATACTTGAGCATCTTCGTTCCGAAGGCCGACTCACGAACCAAGACCTGGCCGATCGCGTGGGCCTCACCCCCGCTCCCTGCCTGCGTCGAGTGCGGCGACTTGAGGAGGACGGAGTCATCACCGGGTACGCCGCGCAGGTCGATCCCAACGCCGTCGGCGAGGGCTTCGAGGTGCTGATGCACGCCGATCTGGTCGCCAAGGACCTGCCCACGGTCGAGGCCTTCGAGGCGCGCGTAGCCGCGATGCCGGAGGTAGTGGAACTACGGCGCATGTTCGGCATACCCGACTACTTCATCCGCGTACGCGTCGCCGACATCGAGCACTACGAGCGCTGGCTCACGACCGACATCATGGGCGACGTGGCGATCGCCCGAATGGACTCGCGCCTGACCATGAAACTGCTCAAGATCTAGCGGTCCCGTGCGAGACCCATTCCCTGAACGGAACGCCGGGACAACCCGGCGCACATCCATCGGTTGACGAACGGTCCACGCTCGGCCACC
>CAJAKT010000194.1 GCA_903940375.1 uncultured bacterium
GCCAGCCGTCGATGAGGCCGTCCAGCAGCAGGCGGCCGACCGCGCCATCGATGTCTCCGACGGCCTGACGCTCCTCGCCGGCACCGGCGAGGGCGAGGAGTCGGCAGTCGACCCGCATGTGTGGCTCGCCCCCCTCAACATGGCGACCATCGCCAGCACCATCGGAACCCGGTTCGCGGCTCTGAACCCCGCAGCGGCCGACGCCATCGGAACCCGGACGACCGAGTTCGGCGACTCGATGTCCAAGCTCGACGCGCGCTTCACCGCGGGCCTGGCCCAGTGCGCCTCCCGCGACCTGGTCGTCAGTCACGATGCATTCGGCTACCTCGCCGACGCCTACGATCTGAGCCAGATCGGCATCTCGGGACTGTCGCCTGAGGCGGAGCCGAGCCCGGCACGCCTCAAGGAGGTGGCTCAGTTGGTGCGGGACACCGGCATCACCACGATCTATCACGAGACACTGGTCGATCCCAAGATCGCGCAGACGATTGCCGATGAGACCGGCGCCACCAGCGCCGTCCTCGACCCGCTCGAGGGACTGGCCCCTGACAGCACGGGCGACTACCTCACGGTGATGGATCAGAACCTGGCCACCCTGCAGAGTGGGCAATCCTGTTCATGACGCACGAGCACCCGCACGGCGACGAGATGCCAACGGCCTCCGACGAGGTCGTTGGCCTCTCGCGCGTGTGTGTCGAGTTCGACGGCGACCATGTACTCGAGGACGTCGACCTGTCCATCCGGCAGGGCGAGTTCGTCGCGCTGCTCGGCCCGAACGGCAGCGGAAAGACCACCCTCGTCCGCACCATGCTGGGTCTGCAGTCGCACAGCCACGGCCGGGTCACGTTGTTCGGTCGCCCCCTGTCGCGCTTCCGCGACTGGCAGCGCATCGCACTCGTCCCTCAGCGGCTGCCCGGTGCCTCCAGCATCCCCGTGTCGGTGTGGGAGACGGTGCTGAGCGGCCTCATCTCACCGAAGCGACGCTGGCGCCCGTACCTGCGGACAGAGCGCGTCGCCGCTACGCAGGCACTGACCGACGTCGGTCTGTGGTCGAAACGGCACGAGCGGCTCGACACGCTCTCCGGCGGGCAGCAGCGTCGCGTCCTCATCGCACGGGCTCTCGCGTCTGGCGCAGACCTGCTGGTGATGGACGAGCCGACCGCCGGTGTCGACGCGCAGAACCTCGCGATCCTGACGACGCTGCTCGCCGATCTGCACGAACACGGCACCACGATCATCGTCGTCACCCATGAACTCACCGGCATCGCGCACCTGATCACCAGGGCAGTCGTCCTCGATCCGCACAGTCGTGAGACGGTCGTCTTCGACGGGCCGCCCCCCGTGCCCGGGCACCACCTGCATGATCACGTGCACCACCACGAGTCCGAGCTCGGCCGACCCAGCGTTGTGGAGCTCGAGCCATGAGCCTGCTCGACTTCGACTTCATGCGCAGGGCGCTCGTCGCAGCCGCCCTCGTCGGCCTCATCGCCCCTCTCGTCGGCGTCTTCCTCGTCCAACGTCGCCTCGCGCTGCTCGGCGATGGAATGGGCCACGTCGCTCTGACCGGCGTCGGCCTGGCCTTCCTTCTCGGCACGGCGCCGATTCCGACCGCTATGGCTGCCGCCGTCGCCGGCGCCTTCCTCATCGAGTTCATCCGCTACCGATCGCGCACGGCAGGCGACGTCGCTCTCGCACTCCTCTTCTACGGCGGGATTGCCGGCGGCGTGATGTTCGCGTCCCTCGCCCCCGGCAAGGCTGCCTCGTCCCTGAACTCGTACCTCTTCGGCTCACTGTCCACCGTGGCAGAGGGGGATATCTGGGCGCTCGCCCTGCTCTGCCTGGGAGTCGTGGCTGTCGTGGCCATCCTGGGCCGCGAGCTGTTCGCCGTAAGCCTCGACGCCGACATCGCCGCCGTGCAGGGGATCCGCGTCCGGACCATGAGCACCCTCATGGCAGTCCTTGCCGCCGTCGTCGTCGTCGTCGGCATGCGCGTCGTTGGCCTGCTGCTCGTCAGCGCGATCATGATCGTCCCGGTCGCCGCGGCGCAGCAGGTCACCCGATCCTTCCGAGCAACCGCCGTGCTCGCCATCCTCCTCGGCCTGACGGCCAGCCTCACCGGACTCGTCGGCTCGTTCTACGTCGAAGTCCCACCCGGCCCCACCATCGTGCTCGTCGCGCTACTGTCCTTCGCAGTACTGGCGGTCATTGCCGTCCCCGTCAGACGACACCGGAGGGACCCCGCATGAGCGCCGAATTCCCGGCGGCCGGAGCGCAGCGCCAGACCCGGCAGCGCACGGCAGTCCAGTCCGTCCTTGAAGGCCGCGAGGAATTCACCTCTGCGCAGGACCTGCACGACCTGCTCCGGCGCCAGGGCACAGCGGTCGGCCTCACGACGGTGTACAGATCCCTGCAGTCGCTCGCTGACGCGGGCCAGGTCGATGTGCTTGTCACGGCTGAGGGACAGACGCTCTACCGGC
>CAJAKT010000195.1 GCA_903940375.1 uncultured bacterium
CGAGGGCTTCCCGATGCTGAAAGTCGCTTCGTTCCACGCCAAAGGATCGCAGGTCTTCATCAACACCAACTGCCCGAATACCAGTGCGGTCGGCGAAGCGGATTGCGCCACGGGATCAACGGCAACTCCCGCCGAACTACTGCTGAACAACGGCAGCACCTGGATCGTCCTGCCAGCCCGAGGCGGACACCAGAAGACTCAAGCGCAACTGAACACCCACCGGCTCAACGCGAAGCAGATCGAGCGCATCGTCCGGAGCCTGTCCGTCGCCAACTAGAACGGCACGATCGAGGCCTCAGAGCTCCTGAGGCACCGCGCACTACAGAGGGGCCACACTCTTGCGAGTGCGGCCCCTCTGCATGACGTCGCGCCAGCGCTACGCCGAGCGTGTCCATTGGCATCAGCTGCAGCCGGACGTGCTCCCGCAGCCTTCGCAGACGTAGCAGCTGCCAGCCGGGCGCATCTTGATCCCGCAGGTCATGCACAGCGGGGCATCGGATGCGGTACCGGTGATCTCCTCGAGCAGCTCGGCGCTGGAGTGCGCCTTGCTGGCCGCCTTGACGGGTGTCGCCTCGACGGCGGCCTCAGCTGCTGCCTCGTCCGTCTCGACTGCCTCATCGATGGCAACATCGAGATCGGCTGACGCTGCCGGCACGGCCGGGCCGTAGTTGGCGGCAACGGTCGCGGACCGCTCATCGGCCGTGTGGATGCCCAGGCCCGCGCGCTGCTCGTACGGCAGGTAATCGAGAGCCAGGCGACGGAAGATGTAGTCCATGATCGACTGCGAGATCCGGATGTCCGGATCGTCGGTCATGCCCGCCGGCTCGAACCGCATGTTGACGAACTTGCTGACGAAGGCCTCCAGCGGCACGCCGTACTGCAGCGCGATGCTGATCGCGATCGAGAAGGCATCCATCACGCCGGCCAGGGTCGAGCCCTGCTTGCCGAGCTTGAGGAAGACCTCGCCCAGACCGTTGTCGGGGTAGGAGCCCGCGGTCATGTAGCCCTCTGCACCGGCCACCGAGAAGCTGGTGGTGCGGCTCGGACGGCTCTTCGGCAGGCGACGACGGACCGGCTGGCCGGCGATCGCAGCAGCAACGGCCGCAGCGGTGACGTCGACGATCTCGTCGACCTTCTTCGCCTTGGCATCGCTGAGCGGCTGGCCGACCTTGCAGTTGTCGCGGTAGATCGCCAGTGCCTTGATGCCGAGCTTCCAGCCCTGGAAATAGATCTCCTCGACTTCGTCGATGGTCGCCGACTCCGGCATGTTGACCGTCTTGGAGATCGCGCCCGAGATGAACGGCTGGACGGCCGCCATCATCCGCACGTGACCGAGCGGGGTGATGGAGCGAAGGCCCATGGCGGTGTCGAAGATCTCGTAGTGCTCGGTCTTGAGACCGGGCGCGTCGACGACGTGACCGTTCTCGCCGATGTACTCGATGATCGCCTCGACGGTCTCCTCGGTGTAGCCGAGGCGACGCAGCGCACGCGGGATCGTCTGGTTGACGATCTGCATGGAGCCGCCGCCGACGAGCTTCTTGAACTTCACCAGGGAGAAGTCCGGCTCGATGCCCGTGGTGTCGCAATCCATCATGAAGCCGATGGTGCCGGTGGGCGCGAGCACCGAGGCCTGCGCGTTGCGCCAGCCGTTCTGGTCACCGATGCGCGTGTTGTCCTGCCACGCCTTGTTGGCGACCTTGAGCACGTCGCCGTCGAGGCTGGAGATCGTGCGGACGTTGTCACCGGCAGCCGCATGCTTGCGCATGACGCGCTTGTGGCCGTCGACGTTGCGCGCGTAGCCCTCGTACGGGCCAACGATGCCTGCCAGCTCGGCGCTGCGCTTGTACGCGGTGCCGGTCATCAGGCTGGTGATCGCAGCGGCGAACGAACGACCCGCATCGGAGTCGTAGGGCAGGCCGGTCGCCATCAGCAGGGCACCGAGGTTGGCGTAGCCGATGCCGAGCTGGCGGTAGCGACGGGTGGTCTCGCCGATCGGCACTGTCGGGAAGTCGGCGAAGCAGATCGAGATGTCCATCGCGGTGATGACGAACTCGACGGC
>CAJAKT010000196.1 GCA_903940375.1 uncultured bacterium
AGGTTGCGCGGCCACCAGCTCGTCCGCTCGCGGGATTCCTCGGCCCTCTCGCGGGCATACTCGACCGGCAGGTCTCCTTGCGGCAGGGTCGCCATCCAGGCGTCGATGCTGGCTGCAGGATCGTCGACCGGCGGGGCGATGGGATGGGTGATGCCCTGCGCGGCGATGTAGTCCAGCAGCTCACCGACCCGATCCGTCTCCACATCCTCCAGTCCGGCTGACCGGCAGGCCGCCTCGAGGGCTGACTGCCCGTCCGCTCGCGTGATGCACCCACCCGCGATTCCTCTCCCCACCAGCGGAACGGCCTCCAGCGCCAGGGCGTTCCACCTGCCCCCCGATGGCGTTCCCGTCACCACCTCGCAGGCCCGGCGCAGCACCGCCGATCCGTAACGCTCGACCCTCCCCGCATCCACGGCCACGACTGGCGCAGTGAAGAGGGACCGCACCCGCTCCGGCTCGGCCGTGACCTTGTCGTACCAGGTCGGCCAGTCCACGCTGCCGGCCACCACCCCGTCCTCCAGTGGAGTCACCCACTGGTACGTCGCGCCCGAGACGTGCAGGGAGGGAGGGGCGACGACATACCCACCGACCCCCTTGATCTCCACGCCCGCGGGCAGCCCGCGCTTGCCGGATGGCACCGTCTTGCGGCCTCCGGGGAAGCAGTACAGGTGGAAGCCTCCCGCGTTGCGGCCCGTCATCACGATGGCCCGATGCTCGGGGGATCCGACCTGCGCGGTGAACTCCTTCCACGCCTGCGCGGCCCCGTCGATGTCCACGGCGTCGAACGTGTCGCCGGTGGGCAGTCCGATGTTCGCGTAGGGCCACCTCGCCCACCAGGACCGCACCTGCGCCTCGTCCTGGCTGGCGTCGTGCAGCCCGCGGACAGTCAGCGGATGCTTGGCAGCGCTGGGACAGTCGGCTCCGGCCGGGCAGGCGCACTCATGCCCGACCGGCCACCAGAGGGGGAACACGGCCATGCCCCGGCGGACGTACCACAGGGCGGCGGGCAGCATCGACGGGCTGGACTCGGCGGCCTCCACGGTCATGCGCCGACCTTGCACTCGATCACTGGGATCTCCTTGGTCTGGGATGGGTGCCCGTCCCGGCCATCGACTGACCGGGACGGGCGGGATGCCACTAGGACGGGATCGGCACGCCGAGCAGCTTCATCGCCGCCAGCTGCTCGGCGGTGAACCCGTCGGCGGCCGGCGGCGCGGCAGCCGCAGGAGCCACCCCGCCGATGACCACGTCGAAGTGCTTGAGCGTCTTGCCGCCGGATCGCTTCTCCAGCTCGGTGAACGTCACCGTGATGACATCCCCGACGTTCGGCCGCTTCTCCGCCAGGATCGCCTTCAGCCGCACCTGCCCGGCCGTCAGCGACTTCTCGCCGTCGGCCCCGCAGTCCAGGATCAGCTCGGGGCAGGCGGTGCCGTCCTCCCAGCGGTGCACCTTGATGGCGCGGATGGTGCCGGTGACGGTGTCGCCGACGGTCTCGAACTTCACGAAGTCCGAAGCGATCAGCAGCTCCGGGTCGTCCCACACGTTCTCAGACATGGATGGGTTCTCCTCTGGGTTGGGTTGGTACTGCGACGTGGCCGCCGCAGGCTTCCTCGGCCTCGGTGACGCCGGGGAGGTAGTGGGGGCAGTACAGGCAGAAGGCGTCGGCCGTCGGGATCATCGGCAGCGCCGCGACGCCCAGGGCCGTCGTCGTCAGGCGCAGGGCGTCCAGCCGGGCCAGGGCGTCCTCGACGACCTGCTCGTCGTAGGGCTCGGACCAGTAGAAGGAGTCCTTCAGCGCCCCCGAACGGGACCAGAACGCGATGCCGACGTCCTCGACGTGGTACCCGGCCAGGCGCAGCCCGCAGGCATAGACGTGGCCCTGGATGACGTACTGGCGGCTCGGCCCGTCCTTGCGATACCGCTTGTAGGCGGTGGCCCCGACGACCTTGTGGTCGATGACCGAGCACGTCTGGGCGTCGTACAGGTCGATGGTGCCCGACAGGTACGTCGGCAGGTCGACCCGGATCGACGTGTGCCAGCGGGCCTCCATCCCGCGGGCGACCAGCCGGTCGTTCTCGTCGGCGAACGCGGTGTCCAGCCAGGCGTGGACGGACGTGCCGACGATGGCGGCCCACGGGTCGGAGTCGGTGTTGACCGGCGGGACGGCGAGCATCTTGTAGGCGAGCCGCCGGGCGCAGGTCGTGCCCACCTCGGACGGGCCGATGGCCGTCTGCATCGAGCGCGGCCGGGAGGTCTCATGATCCCGGACCACCGCCTTCAAGTCGGCGATCATGACTCGACCAGGGTGAACCGGCGGGACTCGGAGGCGACGGTGCACTCGGCTACCTGCTCGGGCGTCAGCAGGCCCTGCGCCTTCTTCTGGTCGAACCGCTGCGAGGTGACGTGCGCCCACCGGACCACCGGCTGCCCGTCGACCGTCCCCACCTCGTCCTCGCCGAGGGCCTCCTCGAGGTGGACGCGGGCCGCGGCGATGACCTCCTCCGCCCGCTTCTTCTCCGCCGTCGCGGTGCGCAGGACGTCGAGCCAGCCGGTCAGGGTGTCGAGCGGGATCATGGTGTCTCCTCTGGAGTGGGTGTGGGCAGGAGCCATCCGGCGCGGATGGCGTGCAGGTAGAAGGTGCGGATGACCTGGCCGGGCCAGCGGGCGACGTCGGCCTCGGGCAGCAGGTAGGCGGCGGCGACCGCCGCGGTCAGGGTCACAGCGGGTCGCCCCAGCCCGAATGGCGCAGCCGCAGCAGGCCGTTGGCGAGTGTGCAGCAGGCCGGGAGCGGCCCGACCGGGAACGTCTCCGTCCACCAGAACTCCCACCACTCCACCCGGCCGGTGCCGTAGGCGTTGCGCTGGACGACCAGGGCGGTGACATCGGCACGGGCGTTCACCCGCTCCGTCTCCGCCTCCGCCAGCCACGCCATCTTCTGGTTGTAGGACGCGGTCGCCGCGGCCTTGCCGGACTTGACCTCGAGGATCGCCCCGACAGTGAGCAGCACGTCGCCCTCGTCGTAGCGGCCCTTCTGGACTCGACGGTCGGCCAGGGGGAAGCCGTGCTCGCGGGCGTAGCGGACCACCGCCGTCTCCCCGGCCGTCCCGATCTGCTTCGACCTGTTCGTCACCCCGCCACCCCGAGATCCTCAGCGCACTGCTGCGCGGCGTCCTGGAACAGCCGGTTCGTGCTGATGGTGTCGATCTCGGTCGGGTCAAAGCCGTCCTGCCAGACCAGCACCTTGGCGATGAGATTGATGGTGTCCTCGACGGTCATGCGCCTAGCACCTCCGTGATCTGCTTGCGCAGCCCAGCAACACGGCACGTCGGGCACGGTCGGTAGTCCTCATGCGCCCACACCCAGCCGCCGCACCCACCGCAACGGCTAATCCAGCGCAGCGACCGGCGGCGCGTCACGACTCGTCCTCGTCAAACAGCGTCGGGGCGTCCATCTCCAGTTCAAGGGCGCGCAGATTAGCGACGGCGGTGCGCCAGTAGGAGGGCTTCAGCTCAATCGCCAGCGCTTTGCGCCCGAGTCGGACGGAGATGTACGGCTCAGATCCGATGCCGCCAAACGGGGAGAACACGGTCTCGCCGGGGTTGCTCCACAGCCGCACGACGCGCTCGATGAAGTCGAGTTGGAGCGGGCAGATGTGGCGCTCGTCTGCCGAGTCGCGGGCCACGCGGGCGTTGAGTGTGTTCGTCTCGCGGATGTCGAGCCACACGGGCCGCGCCCACTCGATCCATTCCTCATTGCTCACGTCGTTCTTGATCTGGACGGCGTTCTCGCCGGGCTTGCGGAACAGCAGCAGGTAGTCGGCGAGCGCGGGGCGGGTCATGGAGGAGTCGCGATTCTTCGTGACGAACATGAGCGCCTGAGCCTTCGTGCGTATCGCCTGAGCCTGCGGGTCCTTATCGATGGTGACCTCGCCGTGGAAGATCCAGCCGTTATCCATATAGGCCGCGATGACCTGACCGCGAAAGTCCGTCATGCCGATGACGCCATTAGTCGTCATCGTGGTGGTGAGCTGCTGGACGTGGACGGCGCAGATTCGGCCGGGAGCGGTGATGCGCAGGTTCTCGCGGATGATGAAGCCGTAGTGCTCGAAGAACTCGCCCCGGCTCGCGGAGTTGCCAAGGTCGCGCGGACTAGGGCTGTAGGTGAACAGCGATGCGAACGGCGGCGAGTAGACGGACAGCCCGACCGAATCGTCAGGGATCTCGGCCATGCGCTCGCACGAGTCGCCGAGCATCATGCGCCAGTTGTAGCCCTCGGCGTCGTCGGTCGTGTAGAGGTCCTCGATTGACTGGCTCATGCGGTGGCCTTCTCTCGGCTCAGTTCGCCGGCCGCGAGCATCTCTGCGACGAGTCCGGCGGTGATGGATGACGCCTCGCGCTCTTTGCGGGCGATGTTGGATGCGATCTGGCCCTCAAGGTCCGAGAGCACGACGTGGGCGTGGACGACGCGGGTCTGCCCGTAGCGGTAGCAGCGCCGGATGGCTTGGTAATACGCCTCGTAGGAGTCGGAGAGACCGACGAAGGCCATGCGGGCGCAGTGCTGCCAGTTGAGGCCGAACGCGGCGATGGAGGGCTTCGTGATGAGCACACGGATACGGCCGTCCGCGAAGCCGAGCAGGGCGTCGGCCTTGTCCTCGGGCGACCAGCCGCCATGCACATTGACCGAGTCGGGGATGAGTCGGGCGAGGGTCGTCGCCTCGTCGTTGAGTCCGCACCACAGCAGCCACGGCTCGTCCGGCTCGGCCATGACAAGCTCGGCCGCCTTCGCGCAGCGGGCCTCAAGTGTCTGCTTGCGGATCGCCGCCCGGCCGCCGACGCCGCCGAGGTCGGTGGCGAACAGTTGATCCTCGGGCTGGATGTCGACGGGGAGCAGGTGCGGCAGGATCTCCAAGCCGGGCAGGTCGTAACCCTCGTCCGAGTAGCCGATGTCAGAGGGTCGGCGTAAAGCGACGGCCCATGAGGTCATCCACTTGAACATCGGCCCGTGTGCGTGCCCCTTGAGCCGCCAGCCCTGATCGGAGTCGTGGACGAAGTAGGCGGCGAGCATGTTGACGCGGGTGGAGCGCCCGAGGAACTCTGCCTGGTTGGTCAGTTCCTCAATGTCATTCGGCGCTGGGGTCGCGGTGCAGGCGAGCCGCCGGGGAGTCTCTCGGAAGTGCGCGATGAGTCGGGTGCGCGTCTTGCCGTCGGACTGCTTGAGGATGCTGGCCTCGTCAAGTACGACCGCGTCGAACAGGTCGGCGTCGAAGTGCCCGACCATCTCGTAGTTCGTGACGTATAGCCCCGGCCCGGTCATCTGCGCGGGGTCGCGGACGTAAACAGCCTCGACTCCGACGGTCGCGGCCTCGCGGACGGTCTGCGTGCAGACGGCGAGCGGGGCGACGATGAGAGAGGTTGCGCCCGAGAGTCGTGCCCATTCGACCTGCATGAGCGTCTTGCCGAGGCCGGTGTCAGCCCATATGGCGGCGCGCCCAGTGCGGACGGCCCACGCGACGATCTCGCGTTGCCAGTCGTGGAGCCGCGGGTGTACGTCGTCGGCCCCGATGCACTCGCCGATGGTGGGCGCTAGCTGGACCTTCCGCGCAAGGAAGTCGGAGTAGGTCATGACGCCTCCCGGTTTCTACTGACGGCGATGCCGGAGCGCCGCAGGGCCTGCTCGAGGGCGTACTCGCTCAAGCCCAGGCGGGTGGCGGCGGCGGGCAGGTAGCCCAGGTGGTGGTCCCAGGTGTCGCGGTAGTCCTCCACGACGTGCTCGCGGTTGCGACCGCGGGGCGCGGCGACGTCCAGCTCGCCCAGGTCGGCCACCGCCGCCGGGTCGTCGATCGTGTCCTCGTCCCACGCCATCGGGACGACCCATCCACGCTTCGCGGCCCGCTGGGCGCTGATCCGTGACGGTCCCGGCTGATCCCACAGCTCGTCGAAGATGCGCCGGACGTTCTCGGCCGTGGCGCGGCGAATCGTCTGGTTGTTCTTGCTCGTGATGTCGGTGACGGTGCCGTGGTCGCTGCCGCCGAGCCGCCGGGTGATCTCGCGGGTCGTCCAGCCGATGGCGACGAGCGCCTGGAGGCGGCGCTGGGAGCCGGTCGCGTCCACATAGCCGAAGCGACGCATGTCCGACTGCGGGCTGATCGCCATCACGCGCTCGAAGGTGCGGACGGTCACGCGGTCGCGGCCAAGGGAGCACGCCAGGGAGTTGCGGGACTTCCAGCCGGCCGTCAGGGCGATGCCGCGGAAGCTCATCCCGGCAGCGAGCAACGCCTCGACGTGGTCGCGCATCGGCTGCGCGTCGACCAGTGGCTGTTCGCCCTGGAGCTTGCGCAACCGCCACTGCTTCACATGACGGTTGGCGACGCGCTTGCAGTCGGCGCAGCGGCAGGCATGCGCCGTGTACGCGGTCAGGGTGCCGTGCTTCACTCGGCACCCCGCAGGGCGTCGATAGCGGCCAGAGCCTCGTCGCGGCTGATCTCGTCGCCGTACTGCTCGCTTCGGTCAACACGGTGCAGCCCTGCGACCGCTTCCCGCGCCTCTCGTAAGCCCTCGTAGTGCCCGATTGCCTTGATGCCGTTGCCCGTGTCGCGCAGTCGCTCCATTCGCACCCGCTGCTCGGCTGCTGCGATAGCGACGTCAACATCAGCCGCGAGGTAGACAGCCGTCCTGCCCGACGTTGCTTCACCGGGGTAGAGGAAATGGATGCTTGCCTGCCACTTCGGGATCTCACTCATTCGGCACCCCGCAGGGCGTCGATAGCGGCGAGGGCGGAGGTCAACCTCACGGCCTGCACGAAGTGCCGCTCATCGTCAGGATCGAATCGGGTGTCCACGAGCGACACCGGCAACAACTCCAACGCTTCCCGTACAGCGTCCAGCGCATCGGCTACAGCGGCCTTGATATGCCCCGGTTCGCCCCAGCCGTCGTCCATAGCCTCGGAGTAGCCACGGTCACGGGCCGCCACCAGCGCCGCGGCGTGCTCGTCGTAGGTGACGTACTCGTCATCCCGCAGGTCGGTGCCATGCCATTGTATTGCGATGCTCTGTGCGCTCCACCGCTGGATGCTCATCGGGCTACCTCCCCAGTCTCGGGGTCGATCAGTGGCGCGGACACCCACGGGTCATCCGGGTCGGCCGTCTTCGACCGCGTCGCCTTGTCGGCCTTTGCCTGGGCGGTGAGGGCGTCGATGATGAGTCCCGCGTGGTCCTTCGACAGGTGCGACAGGCCTTCGACGGGTGTGTCCCATCCGAACTTGTCTTTGCAGAAGTCGGACAGGAGCGCCTCGGAGATGTGCTGTTCGCGCATCAGTCGGGACAGGAACGCTATCTGCTTCTCCGTTGCCCGGCCGGCCAGGGCGGTAGCGCGGACACCGGCGTTCCCGGACTGGCCGGGGTTCGCATTCGTGTGGCCCTGGGCGTCATCGTCATCACCGCCCGCGATGCCCAAGGCTGCGAGG
>CAJAKT010000197.1 GCA_903940375.1 uncultured bacterium
CCGGACCCTACCCATCCACCTTGTAGCATTGGCAGGCTTCCGACGAAGGCCGCAAGGAACCACGTGGGAAGCGCGCCGCCTTAGCTCAGTGGTAGAGCAACGCACTCGTAATGCGTAGGTCCGGGGTTCAAATCCCCGAGGCGGCCCCATCAATAAGTGTTGCAGCGCAACAACTTTCGGGCCTTGATGTTCTCAGGTCAACATCGTGAAATCGGGCTTATAGCCCCAGAATTGGCCCCAGCCGCTCGGGTGGACCTTGCCGAGCTGCGGGGACGACCGGACAGATGGGCCTGCCTGTGGGGCTTTTCTAGCCCCACGAGCGTGCGCGAGACGCACGGTTGAGCCCATTTGGAGAGTCCGCCGGGTGGTTCGCATGGGCCGACGCACGCGCGGTGCGTAGGTCCGGAGCGTGAACAGAGCATGCGAAGGTGGTCGGTCCGCTCCCGCCCGCCGGCGGCAGGCAAACACGGCACGCCCGCCCAGGTGCATGCAGGCCCGAGAAGGCGCTTCCCATCCTCCTAGACTGTCGCCGTGGGGAACTCGGGGTCGAAGGGCAACCAGCGTGGCCGCCGTTCCCGGGAGGAGATCCTCGACGCTGCTGCGAGGGTGATGGCGGCGCAGGGGTATGCCGGAACATCGATGTCGGTGCTTGTTGCGGAGACGGGCATCCCTAAGAGCGCCATCTACCACCACTTCGGCTCTAAGGCGGGCCTGCTTGCCGCCGTCATGGAGCGGGGCGCGCGGGGCTTCTTCGATGCGATGACCGAAGCACACCGCCATCCGCCGACGACGGGAACACCGCACGATCGCCTGGAGTGGTACTTCCGTCGGTTGGGCGAGGTGTGGGTACATCGAGCCGAGTTCCTGCGTCTCCTCATCCTGCTCGTCATCAGCGACGAGGCCACGGAGGCTCCGGAGGCGATGGAGACCGTTCGCACGGTGCGCAATGAGGGTCGCGCCTACCTGGAGAACATCATCCGTCTGTCCTTCATCTCGAAGGGAGATGAGGTCGCCTCACAGGTGGCGCGCAATCTCGCTTACGTGGGCATCGTGGGCTTCGACGGGCTGTTCGTCTCCATGCAGTCCCGCGACGACATGCCGGTGGTCGAGCTGATCGATTACCTGGTCGACGGCATTGCCGCGATGGGCGAGGCGCAGAGCAAGGCGTTGCGCGCGGCCAAGCGCTCCTGACGCTCACCTGATGCAAGCGCTGTGATCGGCGCTCGGAACACGTCGATCAGGGACCAATCCCAAGAAATCCCTTGACAAGGGTTACCCGTATGCATCAGCCTTCGCGGAAATGAACGGACCGTTCGGTCCAAAACCATCAGTTTCCCGGTCGCGAAGGAGCCCAATCCATGGCCAGCCCAACTATCGAGACGGACGTCCTCATCATCGGTGCCGGTCCTGCCGGCGCGGCCGCCGCAGCCCTGCTTGCCACCTACGGAATCAGCACGATCATGGTGAACAAGCACGGCGGGGTGGCCAACGCTCCGCGCGCGCACATCACCAATCAGCGTGCAATGGAGGTCCTTCGCGATCTCGGCCTCGAGGACGAGGCTGTTGAGTCGGCGACCCCCCAGCACCTCATGGGCGAGCACGTGTGGGCCACCAGCCTGGCTGGCACCGAGATCGGCCGCCTGCGCACCTGGTACACCCACCCGCATTTCAAGGCCGAGCACGACCTGGGCTCACCGTCGTCGGTCTGCGACATCCCGCAGGACATCATGGAGCCGATCCTCGTTAACGCCGCGTCCTACCGCGGCTCGAAGGTCCGCTTCAACACCGAGCTCATCAGCTTCACGCAGGACGACGACTCGGTGACGGCCAACCTGGTCGACCGGCTGACCGGGAACGAGTTCCAGATCAAGGCCAAGTACATGATCGGCGCCGACGGCGGCCGCTCCAAGGTCGCCGAGATGGCCGGCCTCCCGTTCGAGGGCGAAATGGGCATGGGCGGCTCGATCAACGTCGTCTTCAAGGCAGACCTGAGCAAGTACGTCGAGCACCGTCCCGGTGACATGTACTGGTTCATCCAGCCGGGCGTCGGCCATGCCGGCATGGGCATCGGCGTGCTGCGCGTCGTGCGCACGTGGAACCGCTGGGTCGGCGTGTCGGGCTACGACGTCAACGCGGGCGAGCCCGACCTGACGAACGAGCTCGGTGTCGCCATCGCCCACAAGCTGATCGGCGACGACACCGTCGACGTCGAGGTCGAGTCCCTGTCGACCTGGGCTGTCAACCACATGTGGGCCACCAACAACACTTCCGGCCGCGTCTTCTGCGTCGGCGACGCGGTGCACCGTCACTCGCCGATGAACGGCCTCGGCTCGAATACGTCGATCCAGGACAGCTACAACCTCGCGTGGAAGCTGGCGATGGTCCTGAAGGGCCAGGCCGGAACCGGGCTGCTCGACACCTACCGCCAGGAGCGCGTCCCGGTCGCCGAGCACCTGATCGATCGCGTATCGCGAAGCAACCACCTCATGCCGCCGCTGTTCATGTCGCTGCACTTGCCGCCGACTTCTGACGAGGCGATGCTGAACTCCTCGCTGGCCACGCTGAACGCGCACTCGGCCGAGTCGACCGAGTTCCGCGAGGCATTCGACACCGCACTCCACAACACGCTGATGTGTTACAACTCCCACGGCATGGAACTGAACCAGTATTACCAGTCCAGTGCCGTTGTCACGGATGGCGTCCAGGCACCCGAGCCGCCGCGCGATCCCGAGGTCTACTACTTCGCATCCACGTTCCCTGGCCGTCACCTTCCGCATGTGTGGGTCACGAAGGATCAGCGTCAGTTGGCTCTGTTCGATCTCTGTGGCAAGGGCAAGTTCACCCTCCTCACCCGCGAGCTCAATTCGGCGTGGGTGGAAGCCACCGCGCAGGCGAGCAACGACTTGGGAATCGACATCAACGTCGTTTCCATTGGTCGCGGTTGTGACTATGCGGACAGTTATGGTGACTTCGCCGCGATCTCGGAGATCGGCGAGGACGGCGCGATCCTGGTTCGTCCGGACCACATGGTCGCGTGGCGCTCCGCTTCTGCGGGGGATGCACCTGCCGCTGATCTGGACAGTGCGCTGCGCTCGATCCTCGCCCGATGACAGGCACCAGCGCACCGTTGCCGGCGATGCCGGCACAGCAGTCGGTCCAGACTGGCACCTTCTCCACCGCGTACTACCGCGGTGGAGAAGGGTCGGGGCGGCCTGTGATCCTCGTGCACGGCGGTGGTGCGGGCGCTGAGAGCGTCAGCAACTGGCAGCGCAGCTTCCCGCTGTTCGCCGCCAACGGTCCGACGTACGCGATGGACATGGTGGGCTTCGGCAACTCGGACGCACCCTCGCCCGAGGAGTTCGCCTACACGCAGGATGCGCGCAACCAGCAGCTGATCGACTTCATCGAGGCGCTCGACCTCGGACCGGCTCGCCTGATCGGCAATTCCATGGGCGGGTGCACCTCCCTCGGCGTCGCCATGAAGCGGCCGGATCTCGTCGACAGCCTCGTGCTCATGGGCAGCGGCGGGCGAGCCAAGGCCGGGGCTCTGTCGCCTGACCTCGGGCCGGTCATCCACTACGACTTCACCATCGAGGGGATGCGCGCCATCATCGGTGTCCTGGCCAACCCGGGGTTCATCCCGTCGGACGAGCAGGTCGAATACCGCTACGAGATGTCGATCCGCCCCGAGCTCAAGGTCGCCTACAAGGCGACCATGGGCTGGGTCAGGGAGAACGGCCTGTACTACCCCGATGACGCAATCGCGGCAGTGAAGACCCGCACCCTCGTCGTCAACGGCAAGGAGGACAAGGTCGTCCCGATCGAGCAGGCCTACGAGTTCCTCGCCCTCTTGGAGAACTCGACCGGCTACCTCATCCCGCACTGCCGGCACTGGGCCATGATCGAGTACCCCGAGCTGTTCTCGAAGGTGTGCATCAACTTCCTCAACGACACCACCGACTACGGCGTCGCCTCATGATCGGACCCGACACGCGGATCGCGATCATCGGCGCCGGCGTCGGCGGACTTACGCTCGCCCTTGCCCTCCGAGAGCGTGGGATGGACGCCGAGATCTACGAGCGAACCACCGAACTCCGCGAGGTCGGCGCTGCCGTCTACCTGGCGGCAAACGCGTCGCGCTTCATCGAGCGGTGGGGTCTGGGTCAGGCGTTCTCCGAGGTCTCGTGGGAACCGACTGCGCTCATCTACCGCGACGGTCGCGACGGCCGCGTCATCGCACGGCATGACGAGACGGAGTCGGGCAGATATGGCGCGCCGGGCCATGGAATCCACCGCGCAGACCTCCAGCAGATCCTCGCTGACGCCGTCGGACGAGACCGCATCCATCTCGGCAAGGAGATCACCTCCTACACCCAGGAGAACGGCGAGGTCACGATCCAGTTCGCCGACGGCACGAATTCGCAGGCCGACCTCGTCGTTGGTGCGGATGGCGCCCGCTCGATCGTGCGCGAGCTGATGGTCGGGCACGACGACAAGATCTACACTGGCCGCAGCGGCTTCCGCGGCCTCGTCGCCGTCAAGGACCTGCCCAGCCTTCCCGATCCGACGACCATCCAGTTCTGGATCGGGCCCGATGGGCACCTGCTGCACTACCCGATCGGCGGGGATGGCGACGTCATCAACTTCCTCCTCGTGAAGCGGATGCCGTGGGACAGTGAGGACTGGACGATCGAGGCCGATCCGGACGAGCACCTGAAGCACTTCGAGGGCTGGCACCCGGCCGTCATCGAGATGATCAGCGCTCCCACCTTTGACCGTCGCTGGGCGCTGAACCGGCGCCCATGGCTGTCCTCATGGTCCGACGGCAGGGTCGTGCTGCTCGGAGACGCCGCCCACGCCCTGGTCCCGCATCACGGCCAGGGCGCCAACATCACCGTCGAGGACGCCGTCGTTCTGGCGCGCTGCCTCAGCGAAGCCGATCCGGACGGGATCGACGACGCCATCGCCTCCTACCAGGAGCAACGGCTGGAGAGAACCGCCCGGGTGCAGAAGGCGTCATATGTCACGGCCGACGTGCTGCACCTTCACGACGGTGATGAAGCAACCGCACGCAACACCGAACTTGCATCCCCCGAGTGGATGCACGGTCAACTCGACTGGATCCACTCCTACAACGCTGATCCCAACTTCGACAAGGTGGACCTCGCATGAACATCGAACAGCTCGGCTACATCGGCTTCAACTCAACCGACCCCGCGGCCTTCACGAACTACGCGACCACCGCGCTGGGGATGCAGGAGGTCAGCCTGGGAACGGGGCGACCTTCGTTCCGCATCGACTCATACGAGCAGCGCGTCATCGTCGAGTCGTCCGACAAGAACGGTGCCGCCTACATCGGCTGGCAGCTCGCCGACGACGCGGCACTTCAGGCGGCTGCGGCTGAAGTCCAGGCCACCGGCGTTGCCGTCGAGCAGGCGACAACGGAAGAGCTCGAGGTGCGTCGCGTTGCCGACATGGTGCACTTCCTCGATCCGGCCGGCCACCGCGTCGAGCTCTACCGCGGGGCGGGGCGCACCAACGAGGCGTTCAACTCACCCCGCGGCATCCCCGGCTTCGTCGCTGAAGACCTCGGCCTCGGCCACGCCGTGCTCTCCACGCGCAACCTCCCCGAGACGCAGGCGTTCTACACCGGCATCCTCGGGTTCAAGGTCAGCGACTACATGATCGATGCACCATTCACTGCCACGTTCCTGCACTGCAACCCGCGCCACCACAGCCTGGCGTTCGCCGACGGCAACTTCTTCAACATCCCCAACGTGATGCACCACTTCATGCTGGAGATCGAGGACGAGGACGAGGTGGGTCGCCAGTGGGACCACGTCCAGCATGAGGGCGTCCCCGTCGCCATGAACATTGGCCGTCACACCAACGACCACATGTTCTCGTTCTACGTCGCCTCTCCCGTCGGAGTGCTCACCGAGTTCGGCGCAGGTGGCCGTCTGATCGACGACAGCACCTGGGAGGTCTGGCAGATGCCCGGCCCGGACATCTGGGGCCACAAGCACGGCCACTAGCCTTCTGCCGCGGCGAGGCCATGCGGATCTCGCCGCGGCAGCTTGATTCGACCTCCCAGATCTGAGCGACACGCATCACTGATGCGGAGGTCGGCGTCTGGCGTGGACCTAGCCCTCTGGCTAGCCATGAGAGCGTGCGTCTGAGCGGGCCGAGAAGGGTCTGGCGGCCGTTAGTGGTTGCGGTGCAGGCGTTTCGGCGTAGTGGGACGTCTGCGGCCGGCTCCATGCAAAGCGGACATTCTGCGACCGTAGTAGACAGCAAATAGCCCTTGGCTGCTGTCACGATAGCCGTGTACGCGGCCTTCGCCCGCGGCCACTCACGATCATTTTGAGGATGGTCAGCACGGCTTCTCTGCGCCGGGGCGCGCGTAGAACCACCAGGAGATGACTCCGGCGATGAGCGCGAACACGACTCCGAGTCCGAAGAACAGCGTCGGGGAGATGTAGGCGAGCATCACGCCGAAAATGAAGGGGCCGTAGGCGGCGATCGCAGAGGTCCAACCGATCACTCCGCCTGCCTGTCGGCGTTCGAAGATCATTGGCATCTGCTTGAAGGTGCTGGCGTTGCCGACACCGGCGAAGAAGAAGATGGCCAGCATCCCGTAGAGGAATTGTGGGAACTGGTCGGCTGACGTGGGGGAGAGCTGGAAGAGCGTGTAGAGCGATGCCAGCGAGATTCCCACCGTTGCGAAGACCGTCATGCGCCCACCTCCTACCCGATCGGCGATGGGTCCGGAGATCACGCGGGCGACGGAACCGACGAGGGCACCGAGGAACGCGTACTTGACGGGGTCGATACCGGCGTCGCCGAAAACCATGGTGCCGTAAAGGTTGTTGATGAGCAGCGCGAAACCGGCGGCGAGCCCGGAGAAGGTTCCGAAGGTGATGACATAGAGGTACGTCATGATCCAGGTGTGCTTGTTCTGGAAGATGTCGAGTTGGCCCTTGAACCCTCGAGCCTGGACAGGAACGCTGCGCAGGAGGAACCACGCGAGGATGACGGCCACGATGACGAAGGGGACCCAGAGGTAGCCGGCGTTCTGGTACCAGACCTCCTTGGTGGCGCCGGTGTCCTTGTTCGTCATCATCTGTGATCCGCCGATGATGGCGATGCCGATGATCCACGGGGTCACGAACTGGACGATGCTGACGCCGAAGTTGCCGATGCCGGCCTGCACTCCGAGGGCGGTGCCCTGCTTGGAGCGGGGGAAGAAGTAGGAGGTGCTGGGCATGAAGCCGGAGAACGCTCCGCCGCCGATGCCGGCAAGGATGCCGAGAAGCATCAGCACGGCGTAGGGGGTGTCGGGGTTCTGCACGGCCAAGGCCCAGCCGATCAGCGGTATCAGGAACAGCGCTGTCGTGAGCGTGACGAGCTTGCGGGTGCCCATGATGGGTGGCAGGAACGTCCAGATCAGGCGCAGCGTGCCGCCGGCGAGGCCCGGCATGGCGATGAGCCAGTACAGCTGACCCTGGCTGAGGTCGAAGCCGATGCTGTTGAGCTTGGGCGCGATCGCCGAGGCGAGGAACCACGTGATGAAGGCGAGTGTCAGTGCATAGGTGGTGACCCACAGGGTCTTCCAGGCGCGGCCGGAGTCCCAGTCGGCAGCCTCAGGATCCCAGACGGGAAGCCAGTCCGAGCCTTTGCGCTGCGTCGTCGTCGTGCTCATGAGCGGGCTCCTGTCTTGTCGAACTCGGACTCGTCGAGGAAGGGAGCTTCGTCAGCGAGGGGGGTGTGGTGGTCGTGCTCGAACTTGTTGGACAGCTCCGGGCTCGCCTTGTGGAGGAGGGAGACGACGGTGACGTGCATCCAGACCATGGCGATCAGCGTCACCATGAAGATCACGAAGAAGGTGGACTGCGGAAGCATCGTGAACGACGTCGTGTAGGCGAACAGAAGCGGCAGGAAGAACCCGCCGAGCGCGCCGAGCGAGCCGACGAGGCCGCCGACTGCGCCCACGTCGTTCGGGAAGTACTCGGGGATGTGCTTGTAGACCGCGGCCTTGCCGATGCCCATCGCGCAGCCCATAAGGAAGACGAGGAGCGTGAACAGGATGGTGCCGACCTGCCAGGGGAGGATCTCGCTGGTGGTCCCGTTCGGGTTCGCAAGGACGATGTGGCCGTAGGGCATCATCAGGATTCCCGACGCGACCAGCATGATGCTGAAGCAGATGTACATCACCTTCCTGGCGCCGATGCGGTCGGACATCCAGCCACCGACGGGACGAAGAAGCGACGCGGGGAAGATGAAGATCGCGGTGAGCAGCGCGGCCTGCGAGAGCGGCATTCCGTAGACGTCGACGTAGTACTTGGGCAGCCAGGCGGCCAACGCGACATACGCGCCGAACACGACGACGTAGTAGAGGCTGAACCGCCAGACGCGGGTCTGCTTGAGCGGGGCGAGCATCGATTTCATCGAGCGGCCACTGCCCGGCTTGATCTCGCGGTGAGGCGTGAACGCCCACATTCCAATCGCCATCGCGATGAGCAGGACCATGTACAGGAAGGGGACGAAGCGCCAGCCTCCCGGTACCACGCCACCGAGGTACCCCGCGGCCGGCACGGCGACGATGAGGGCTGGCCCGATGAACTTCGTGACAGAGGCGCCCACGTTTCCCGCGCCGAAGACACCGAGGGAGAAGCCCTGACGGTTCTGGGGCCACCAGGCGCTGACCCAGGCGATGCCCACGCTGAACGAGTTCCCGGCGAAGCCGACGAGGAACGCGTAGAACAGCAGCGTCGTGAAGGAGGTGGCGGTTGAGACGAGGTAGGCGGGGATGGCCGTGACGGCCAGCATCGTCACGAAGACCCGCTTGCCGCCGAACCGGTCGGCCGCGATGCCCGCCGGTAGGCGCCAGATGGCGCCATTGAGGACCGCCACGGCCGTGATCCAGGCCAGTTGGACGTCGGACAGGCCGAATTCCTCGCGGATCGGGATGCCCAGGACGCCGAACATCAGCCAGACGGCGAACATCAGGGTGAAGCCGAGGGTGGACCAGACGAGGACCGGCACGCGGCCCTTCTCAAGGGTGTCAGTCGTCACGAGACAGGATTAAACCACAAAGATTTATTAAACACGGTGTTAAAGTGAAAAAACATCTGAACTGTGGTAGAAAATCCCCATGAGTGAAACTCGAGTCACCCAGGAGAGCCGAGGCCGCGTGCTGGCGGCGATCGAGGTTTCGGACGGCCCCCTCACGGTCGAGGAGATCTCCGAGCGCACGGGACTGCATGCCAACACGGTTCGAGGCCACCTCGATGTACTGCTGGAATCGGGAGCCCTCACCCGCGATGCGGCGGATTCAGCCGGCCGCGGGCGACCGCGCTGGCTGTACAGCACCTCGGCCCCGCAGGCCTCGCCCTTCCAGGCGCTCGCCGAGGCACTGAGCACCCAGCTCAGCCACGTCGACGATCCCGGCCTGTCTGATCGCGCCGCCGAGCAGTGGGCGCGCGCCCTTCCGGAGCTGCCGGAGGCAAGCACCCCCGATGAGGCGGTGTTCGAGGCGACAGGGGCTCTCAACCGACTGGGCTTCACGGCAGTGACGAATCCGGTCGGCGACGCGATCGCCGTGACGCAGTGCCCGTACGCCGCGTTGGTCGATGACAACCCGGTGATCTGCGATATCCACACGGCGCTCATCGCGCGACTGCTCAAGCAGACCGGGCAGCCGGTGACTGTCGGAACGGTCGACGTCTGGGCGAGACCTGGCATCTGCATCGCGCATCTCAACCGACCGGATCTCGTCGCGGCTCGCACGATCACCGCCAACAGTCGCGGACGCATGGCTACGGCAGAGGACGGTCAGTGATGAGCACCGACACGTCGACGAGCAAGGCCACCGAGGAGTTCCTCGTCAAGGCCGGGCGCTTCTTCACACCGGGCAAGGTCTCTGCCGACCTGCGCACCGTCACCAAGTCCGGTGGCCGGGAAGGCGACGTCTTCTACCGCGACCGCTGGAGCCACGACAAGGTCGTGCGCAGCACGCATGGCGTCAACTGCACCGGCTCCTGCTCGTGGAAGGTGTACGTCAAGGACGGCATCATCACGTGGGAGACCCAGCAGACCGACTACCCGTCCGTTGGCCCGGACAGCCCCGAGTACGAGCCCCGCGGATGCCCGCGCGGCGCCGCCTTCTCCTGGTACACGTACTCACCGACGCGGGTGCGCTACCCCTACGTCCGCGGCGTCCTGCTCGAGGCCTACCGGGCGGCACGCGTCCTGCATGACGACCCGGTCGATGCGTGGGCTGCCGTCGTGAACGATCCAGCGACAAGGCGCAGCTACCAGCGGGCACGCGGCAAGGGCGGGCTCGTCCGGGCGTCGTGGGCAGAGGTCAACGAGATCATCGCCGCAGCTCACGTGCACACCATCAAGGCGCACGGCCCCGACCGCGTCTTCGGGTTCTCGCCGATCCCGGCGATGTCGATGGCCTCGCATGCCGCCGGCGCGCGGTTCATCTCGCTCATGGGTGGTTCGATGCTGTCGTTCTACGACTGGTACGCGGACCTTCCCGTTGCCTCGCCGCAGGTCTTCGGCGACCAGACCGACGTTCCCGAGTCCGCTGACTGGTGGAATGCTGCGTACCTGATCATGTGGGGCTCCAACGTCCCCGTCACCCGCACCCCGGATGCGCACTTCATGGCCGAAGCGCGGTACCGCGGCCAGAAGGTCGTCACGGTCTCGCCGGACTACGCCGACAACACCAAGTTCGCCGACGAGTGGATGGCACCGCACCCCGGCACCGACGGCGCGCTCGCCATGGCGATGGGCCACGTCATCCTGCGGGAGTTCTTCATCGAGCGGCAGGTGCCGCGCTTCGTCGACTACGTGAAGAAGTACAGCGACCTGCCCTTCCTCGTGACGCTACGCGAGAAGGACGGCGCCTGGGTGCCGGACAAGTTCGTGACGTCCGCCGACCTCGGTGACGAAGCCGAGGGAGCCGTCTTCAAGACCGTTCTCGTCGACTCCGCCACCGGACTTCCGCATGTGCCCAACGGATCCCTCGGGTTCCGGTTCAACGAGTCCGGCATGGGCAAGTGGAACCTCGACCTCGAGGGAGTCGATCCCGCCCTGTCCCTGCACGGGGCCAGCGGCACCGAGAACGTCGAGGTCCTGCTGCCGCGCTTCGACGTCGGCCAGGCCGACAACGAGGGTGGCGGGGTTCACCACCGCGGCGTGCCCGCGGCGCGACTGGCGACCGCAAGCGGCGAACGACTCGTGACCACTGTCTTCGACCTTCTCCTCGCTCAGTACGGCGTCGGGCGCGACGGGCTGCCGGGCCAGTGGCCCACGGGATACGACGACCCCGAGCCCTACACGCCCGCCTGGCAGGAGGAGATCACCGGCGTACCGGCAGCGATGGCCGAGCGCATCGGCCGCGAGTTCGCGCAGAACGCCGAGGACTCCGGCGGCCGCTCGATGATCCTCATGGGCGCCGGCACCAACCACTGGTTCCACTCCGACACGATCTACCGCACCTTCCTGGCGCTGACGACACTCTGCGGCACGCAGGGAATCAACGGTGGTGGCTGGGCGCACTACGTGGGGCAGGAGAAGTGCCGTCCTGTCACGGGGTGGGCCCAACTGGCCTTCGGGCTGGACTGGTCTCGGCCGCCGCGCCAGATGATCGGCACCGGCTTCTGGTACGTCCAGACCGACCAATGGCGCTACGACCGACTCGGCGCGGACCTCCTGGCCTCGCCGTTGGGTGAGGGCCGCTTCGTCGGGCAGTCGATGATCGACACCATCGCCCAGTCGGCTCGGTCAGGCTGGATGCCCTCGTATCCGCAGTTCGATCGCAACCCGCTCGACATCGTCGACCAGGCGGAGGCTGCCGGGCAGGCGCCCGCGGACTACGTGACGGAGCAGCTCACCAGTGGTGAGATGAAGTTCGCCATCGATGATCCGGACGCTGAGCAGAACTGGCCCCGCGTCCTGACGGTGTGGCGGGCGAACCTGCTCGGGTCGTCCAGTAAGGGCAATGAGTACTTCCTCAAGCACCTGCTCGGCACTGACAACTCCGTGCGTGCCACCGAGGCTCCCGAAGGGCAGCGGCCACGGGATGTGACGTGGCGAGATGAGGCGCCCGAGGGCAAGCTCGACCTTCTGGTGAGCATCGACTTCCGCATGACGAGCACGGGCCTGTTCGGAGACATCCTGCTGCCCGCGGCCACGTGGTACGAGAAGCACGACCTCTCGTCGACCGACATGCACCCCTTCATCCACGCCTTCACTCCGGCGATCGATCCGCCTTGGGAGACGAAGAGCGACTACGACATCTTCCAGGCCCTGGGGCGGCGCGTCTCGGACCTCGCGCATGGCCACCTTGACGTGCGCAAGGACCTCGTCGCCGTCCCACTCCTGCACGACACGGTCGACGAGATGGCGATGCCGGGTGGCGTTGTGCGCGACTGGAAGACCGGGGAGGTCGACCTGATTCCCGGGCAGACCGCGCCAAAGTTCGTCGTCGTCGAACGCGACTACACAGCGATCGGCGCCAAGATGTCGGCGCTCGGCCCGCTGGCAGAGACCCTCGGAATGGTCACCAAGGGCGTGCCCTTCTCACCCACCGAGGAGATTGCACTGCTCGCGGGAAAGAACGGGGTCATTCCTGACGGACCTGCGGCGGGACGTCCTTCGCTGGTGAGCGCCGTGCATGCCTGCGAGACGATCCTCGCACTGTCCGGAACGACGAACGGACGTCTTGCCGTGCAGGGCTTCAAGGCGATGGAGAAGCGCACGGGCCAACGACTCGCCTTCCTCGCAGAGGAGGAGGAGGGCAAGCACATCACCTTCCCGGACACCCAGGCTCGCCCCGTCCCGGTGATCACCAGCCCGGAATGGTCGGGCAGCGAGCATGGCGGCCGCCGCTACACCGCCTTTGCGATCAACGTCGAGCAGCTCAAGCCATGGCAGACGCTCACCGGCCGCATGCACTTCTTCCTCGACCACGACTGGATGAGCGAGCTCGGCGAGAACATGCCGATCTTCCGGCCGCCGCTGAACCTGCACCGACTCGACGGAAACCAGCAGCTCGGCGACGGCAAGGAAGTGACCGTCCGCTACCTCACGCCCCACTCCAAGTGGTCGATCCACTCCGAATACCAGGACAACCTCTTCATGCTGTCCCTGTCCCGAGGCGGACCCGAGATCTGGATGAGTCCGCAGGATGCCGAGGCCATCGGCGTCAAGGACAACGAGTGGGTCGAGTCCTACAACCGCAACGGCGTCGTGGCGGCGCGAGCGATCGTGTCGCACCGCATGCCGGCCGGCACCGTCTTCATGTACCACGCCAAGGACCGCACGGTCGACGTCCCGATCACCGAGACATCCAAGAAGCGCGGCGGAATCCACAACTCGCTGACCCGCCTACTCATCAAGCCCAGCCACATCGTCGGCGGCTACGCCCAGCTGTCCTTCGCGTTCAACTACCTGGGGCCCACGGGCAACCAGCGCGACGAGATCACCGTGATCCGCCGCCGTTCGCAGGAGGTCGAGTACTGATGCGCGTCATGGCACAGATGGCAATGGTGATGAACCTCGACAAGTGCATCGGCTGCCACACCTGCTCCGTCACCTGCAAGCAGGCCTGGACGAACCGCTCCGGCGTCGAATACGTGTGGTTCAACAACGTCGAGACCCGACCCGGACAGGGCTACCCGCGCACCTACCAGGACCAGGAGAAGTGGAAGGGCGGCTGGAAGGTCAAGCGCGGGAAGCTCAAACTGCGATCGGGCGGGCGATTCAAGCGGCTCGGGCAGATCTTCAGCAACCCCAACCTGCCCACGCTCGATGACTACTACGAGCCGTGGACGTACGAGTACGACATGCTCATCTCATCCCCCCTGGGGGAGAACACGCCGGTGGCCCGGCCGAAGTCACTGATCACCGGAAAGAACATGAAGATCGAATGGTCAGCCAACTGGGACGATGATCTCGCCGGCGGACCCGAGCTTGCCCCCAAGGACCCGATCCTGGTGAAGATCCGCGACGAGGTCGGCGACCGAGTCAAGCTGGACTTCGAGAACGCCTTCATGTTCTACCTGCCCCGCATCTGCGAGCACTGCCTCAACCCGGCCTGCGTCGCTGCGTGCCCGTCCGGTGCGATGTACAAGAGGTCCGAGGACGGCATCGTCCTGGTCGACCAGGACCAGTGCCGCGGCTGGCGCATGTGCGTGTCCGGCTGCCCCTACAAGAAGGTCTACTTCAACCACAAGACGGGCAAGGCCGAGAAGTGCACGATGTGCTACCCACGCATCGAGGTCGGACTGCCCACCGTGTGCGCGGAGACATGCGTCGGCCGCCTTCGGTACATCGGACTCTTCCTCTACGACGCCGACAAGGTCACCGCGGCGGCGTCAGTCGAGAACGAGCATGACCTGCTGCAGGCCCAGTTGGACCTCCTCCTGGATCCCAACGATCCCGCAGTCCAGGAGGCCGCGCGCCGCGACGGCATCCCCGCCGACTGGCTGGACGCTGCGCAGCGATCGCCGGTGTACAAGCTGGCCAAGGTCTACAACGTCGCACTCCCGCTGCATCCGGAGTACCGAACCATGCCGATGGTCTGGTACATCCCTCCCTTGTCACCGGTGGTCGACGCGCTTCGCGACACGGGGAACGACGCTGAGGATGTCGACAACCTGTTCGGAGCGCTCGACACGCTGCGCATCCCGATCGAGTACCTCGCCGAACTCTTCACTGCGGGTGACCCCGCGCCGGTGCAGTCTTCACTGCGCAAGCTCGCGGCGATGCGGTCCTACATGCGCGACGTCAACCTCGGTCGCGAGCCACGGCCGGAGATCCCCGAGGCCGTCGGCATGACCGAGGAGTCCATCTATGAGATGTACCGACTCCTGGCGATCGCCAAGTACGAGGATCGCTACATCATCCCCAAGGCGCACGCCGAGACCGCGAGGGATCTTGAGGAACTGGCCTGCGCCGTCGACTACGACGGCGACCCCCATGACGCATCCGGCCCATTCGGCTACGCGTCCGGTCGCCCGGTACCCGTCGCAGTCGAGACGTTCCACGCCCTCAAGGAACGGCAGACCGCCGAAGTGCTGATACCGCTCGACGCGGTGCGGATGAACCTGCGCAGCTGGGGCGGGGGAGGGCAGTCAGATGACGAGTGAGCATCGCAAGGACCGGCAGGTCGCAGCTGCCCGGCTCGCGGCGTCGTGGCTGCTCTGGTACCCCGACGACCTGCTCCTCGGCCG
>CAJAKT010000198.1 GCA_903940375.1 uncultured bacterium
AACGGCTGCTCACCCTTGGTGCCGTCGACCTGCTCGTAGTAGGCGACGCCGGGCTCCACCTTCTCCACATGCGCGGACATGATCGCCTTGACCCCGCGCTCCTGGAACAGCGACTCGGTGAACATCTGGCTCGGGATGACATCGCCCTTGTGCCCGAAGTTCATGCCGTCCATGCCGAAGTCGCCGAGCTGCGACTCGTTCGTGATGTAGATGACGTCGGCCTTGTCACGAACACCCTCCTTGACGAGCTCGTGCTCGACATTGAACGTGTACTCGAACGCAGCCCCCTGGCAGGTGCATGTGCCGTGACCCATGCCGATGAGCAGGGTCTGATGCTCCCCGCCCTTGAGGCGGGCGATGACGTCTTCGAAGGCCTTCGCGGTCTCGGTCGCGTGGCCAGCCGTGCAGACCGACCAGGTGTGCCCGTCCGGTCCGAGGCCGGGAGTGGCACCGAAGTTCAGCTTCGGACCCGTCGCGTTGATCAGGTAGTCGTACTCCAGCTGCGCTACCTGACCCTCGCGTGCTGGGTCGGTGTAGCGCACGGTCACATGCGGCCGGGGGAGGTCGGCGCTGCCCTCGCCGTGCAGTTCCACCGCGAGGGCCTGATGGAACTCGATGCCCTTGCGGCGGTAGATCGGCGCAAGGGGGAAGGTCACCTGCTTGACCGTCATCTGGCCCACGCCGACCCAGATGTTCGAGGGGATCCAGTTCCACTTCGAGTTGGGCGCCACGACGACCACCTCATGCTCCTTGCCGACCATGCGGCGTAGGTGCAGGGCGGCGGTATGCCCGGCGATGCCGGCGCCCAGAATGACGGTGCGTGCCATGTATACCCCCGGAGGTATCGGTGTTTGTCTAACGATAGGTGGAAGCGTCCCGTTGATGCGCGGCGAGTTCATCCTCTGCGTAGGTCACCACGGGGTATTCCGCCCAGCCAGCGCTGCCGTCGGGGTGCACAGCCCGGAAGGTGAGCTCACCGCCGGCGAGGGTCCGGGCATCCGGCCAGCCACTCTGGGCGAGGATCCGCTGCGCCAGGTACGAGCGGAAGCCTGAGCGGCAGTAGACGTAGACCGGTGCCCCGGCCGGAACCTCCGCCAGCCGAGCCCGGAGCTCCTTGTGCGGGATCAGGAGGGAGCCGGGGATCGCCCACTCGGCGTGCTCGAGCTCGCTGCGCACATCGAGCAGAACCGCGCCCTCGGGAAGTCCGGGCCACTCCTCGGCGTACCAGAGGGCAACATCACCACGGAGCAGGTTGCCGCCCACGAATCCGGCCATGTTCACGGGATCCTTGGCGGAGCCGTAGGGCGGTGCATACGCAAGCTCGAGGTGCTCGAGATCCTCGATGGTCATGCCGGCGCGAATGGCGACCGCAAGAACATCGATGCGCTTGTCGACACCGTCGACCCCAACCGCCTGCGCTCCCAGCAGCCGTCCATCAGCCGCGTCGAACAGCACCTTGAGATGCATCGCATGCGTTCCCGGGTAGTACGACGCATGCCCGTTCGGATGGACATGGACCTTCAGGTAGTTGCGGCCGACCCGCTTCAGGGTGCGCTCTGTTGCACCCGTCATGCCGGCGGTCAATTCGAAGAGCTTGACGATGCCGGTGCCCTGGGTTGACGAGTACGTGGACACACGTCCAGCGATGTTGTCAGCAGCGATGCGTCCCTGGCGATTCGCCGGACCAGCCAGTGGGATGACGACCGGCTCTCCCGTGACGGTGTCCGTCACCTGCACCGAGTCGCCGACACCGTAGATGCTCGGATCGCTCGTACGCATGTGCTGGTCAGTGATGACGGCCCCGCGATCGGACAGTTCAAGGCCCGCTGCACGTGCCAGTGAGCTTTCGGGCTTCACGCCGATGGCGAGGATCACGAGGTCCGCAGTGAGGCGTTCCGTGTCGAGCTCGACGACGACCTTGCCGTTGTCGTCCGAGAAGCCGTTCGCACGGGTCGAGAGCAGCAGGCGCACACCATGGTCGACGAGGTTGTCCTGCAGGTGGGTGGCCATCTCGGGGTCCAGGACGGTCATCACCTGGTCGAGTGCCTCGACGAGGGTGACCTCGATGCCACGGTGACGCAGCGCCTCGACCATCTCGATGCCGATGTAGCCGCCGCCGATCACCACCGCGGAGCGGACCCCATCGTCGAGGATGGCGATGATCGCGTCCATGTCCGGGATATTTCGCAGCGTGCGGATGAGTGGATGGTCGATACCGGGCAGTGGCGGCCGAAGCGGCGTTGCACCCGTAGCGAGAACGAGCGCGTCATACGCCTCCGCGTACTCCTCTCCCGTGAGCCGGTCCCGCACGGAGACTGACTTGCCCTCGCGATCGATGGCGAGCACCTCGTGCCCCGTGCGAACGTCGAGTCCGAGGCTCTCGCGCAGGCTGAGCGGCGTCTGCAGCAGCAGCGCATCACGCTCGGTGATGTCCCCGCCGATGTGGTACGGCAGCCCGCAGTTGGCAAAGGAGACGTAGTCATCACGCTCCAGAACCACGATGTCTGCCTGCTCGTCGAGCCTGCGCAGTCGCGCTGCTGCCGACATGCCTCCGGCGACGCCACCGACGACGACGACCTTCATGCGAATTCCTCTCGAGGTTCTTGATGTGCGGTAGTAGTCAGATACTGACAGGGCAGGACGTCTCGTTGCGAAGTCGGATGCGCAGGGCGACCGCCATCAGCGCGACGGATGCCACGGCCAGGAAGGGCTGGAAGGGCGCGAACCAGGTGACCGCACCCGAGGCACCGAGCGCGACCAGCACGAGCTTGTTGCATACCGGGCACCCGACGGCGAAGAAGGTGACCAACGTGCCGGCCATACCGAGCTTGGTCGGCGCGTCGATATCGTCCTTCGAGGGCGTTCCTGCCGAGGCTGCCCCCGTGCGCACGTAGGTCGCGACGAGCAGTCCGCCGAGGATCGCGGTCACGACGACCACGGGGTAGGACCACCAGGTCACCGCGATACTGCGGCCAAAGACCGGGTTCGGGATGACGGCGGTCGGCAGGGCGACGAGCACGGCAATGGCGAGCCCGCTGAGCACGGCCACCAGCCACCTCGGGCGGGGCCACGTCGTCATCGAGGCGCATGCGGACCACATGAGGCGATAGCATACCCCTAGGGGTATTTGATTCCAAAGGACTGAGGCAGATGGCACCCATGGACCCGCACCGTCATCCCGCGTGGTTCGGCTCAGTGATGGGGACCGGGGCGCTGGCCCTGGCCATTGCCAGCCAGGCCACCACCTGGCAGGTCAGCTGGCTGGACCCCGTAGCCGCCGGCTTCCTGCTGCTCGCAAGTGCGCTCGCGGTGGTGCTCCTGCCGCGCTACGTGAGTCGGGTCGGCAACAGGGAGGCCCTGCGGGCTGAGATCTCCGACCCCGGCCACGGAGCGATGCTGGCCACCTTGCCCGCTGGCTTGCTCGTGCTCGCGGTGGCCTGGGGGCGCATCGGCCCGAGCCTGCTGCCGACTAGCGCTGCCCTATGGATCGACGGCATCCTGCTCGTCGTCGGACTCGTCCTCGCCATGACCCTCGGCATCATCTGGTCCGCCGCGATGCTGCGGGGAGCGATTGGCTTGGAGGCCGTCAATGGCGGCTGGCTGATCCCCCCGGTGATGAACCTGC
>CAJAKT010000199.1 GCA_903940375.1 uncultured bacterium
GCGGATCGGGTCAGGGCCGATCCGGCGCACTGCGGCACGCTTCTCCGCAGTGTCGAGCACCTCGCACACGGTCGGACCGCGCAACTCGGCGTAGGACGCCTCCGACACGATCCGCAGCCGGATCAGCCCAGCCGGATCAGGAGCCGGCCCCGAACCCATCTGCCACTTGCCGAAGAGCCCGAGGTGAATGTGGATCCACAGGTCGTTGTCGAAGCCGATGAACAGGTGCTTGCCGTGCGCCTCCACCTTGCGGACCATGTGGCCGCTCACCTGCTCGGCGCCACCAGCGAACCGTCCCTGGGGGCTGTCGACGACCACGGCATGACGCGTGAACGCCCGGCCCAGACGCCGAGCCTGATGATGGATCACATTCCCCTCAGGCACGATCACGCATCCTGACAGGCATGCACCAGCGCAGCCAACCGGCTACACGAGAATGTTCATGAGGAGACCGAACAGCAGGAAGGCCAACACCACCCCCGCGATGATGGTCGGGATCCACGGCAGTCCGGCTGCACGCCGCCGGATCGCCCGAGCGCCGAGAACGATGGGGATGACCCACAGCAGCAGGACGATCGGGATACCCACGCCGTTCGCAATGCCCTCCGAGATGACGCCGCCCATCATGAGCGACTCGAAGGTCTCCATGACCACCACGAAGCCGACTGCAGCACCGAGGACGGCGACCCACGGACCCCAGCCATGCAGCCGATGCGACTTCCGCGACATACGTTCCACCGAGACGTTCATGACCGCCTCCCGCGAGACTCGCTGGTCCCGCCTTCAGGATACGTCGGCCTGTCAGGCTGTGCCCTATGACAGCGGCCCGGGTTTCCACGATGGGAAGCGCTGTGGGTATTGACGGATACCGAGGTGGCTGGATCGCCGCTCGCCTCGACGACGAACGCATCACGTGGTCAACCGCGACCGTGCCCGACATCGCGGCACTCCTCCCGGCGGGCATCGTGGTGGGCATAGACATGCCCATCGGCCTGCTCGCACGTGGCGAGCGCGAGTGCGACTCCCTCGCCCGACGGGCACTGCCGGGTGCCGCGTCCCGCGTCTTCGCCACCCCGCCTCGCGCGGTGCTCGAGCTCGGCCCAGCAGCACCCAACGCGGAGGTCCAGGATCTGTGCCGTCGCCTCACCGGCAAGGGGGTCAGCCGTCAGGCCATCAATCTGGCACCGCGGATCCTGGCTCTCGACGAGCACCTCGCACGGAATCCTGATCACGTTGTCGCCGAGGTGCACCCGGAGATCTCCTTCGCTGAACTCACCGGACACGTGCTCACCAGCAAGAAGACGGCGGCGGGTGTCGGACAGCGCATCGCAGCGCTGGTGTCGTGGCTTCCCGCAACAGCCGATGCTCTCGCCAGCGTGCCATCCGACGTACCGATCGACGATGCACTCGACGCCCTGGCCGCGCTGTGGTCAGCGGTGCGCCTGCGCGATGGGCAGTCACACTCCCTGCCAGGTGACGCAGAGCGACCACCGCGCATCGTCGTGTGACGCGCGAAGCAACGGATCAGCCGAAGTTCGGCTCCACATCGCGCGTGCGCTTGATCTCGAAGAAGCCCGGAGTCGCGGCCAGGATCAGGAATGCCTCCCACAGTCGCACCGCGACGCCACCCCGGGGGATCTCCGCAAGCACCGGCCCGTAGAAGCCGACGAGTTCGCCGTCCGGGCCGGGCACCGCGATGATCGGCGAGCCGACATCCGATCCGCCCAGGGCCATCGCACGACCATGGCTCGCACGCAGGTCCTCGTCGAGATCCGTGACCCATGCGAGGTCGGCCAGGGAGCTCGGCAGCCCGCACTCGTCGACGGACTCGCGGATGACGGCGTCGACGTCGCGCCGACCGTCGGCATGGAACCGGCGCACGAGCGCACTCGCCAGCTGGCCGGCCTGCGCGGCCGTCACCTGCTGGTCGGCCGCAGCCAGTGTCCGTACCGGGCCCCAGGAGTCTGCGATGAACTGGCGCCACTCCTCAGGGATCTCCTGCCCCTCGTTGAGGATGGCCAGCGACATGGCGTGCCAGCGCACATCGAGGCCGATCTCACGCTGCACCTCGAGGATCCACTCGGCCGTCACGCCCGACCACGGGCACATCGGATCAAGCCATACGTGAACCGTCATCTTGCCCCCAACTCGGCGAATGGTTGGATTCCATCATGACTGCTTCCGAGAACATGACCCGGGCCGAGGCCAAGGACCGCTCCTCGCTCATCTCTGTCACGTCCTATGACGTCGTTCTCGACGTCACGAGCACCGGGCCGACCTTCCCGACGACGACCACGGTCGCCTTCACGTGCCGGGTTCCGGGCAGCAGCACCTGGATCGACCTCATCGCCGATCAGGTGCACTCCGTGGTCCTCAACGGCACCGAGCTCGACGTAGCCACCGTCGTCGACGGACCCCGCATCAACCTGACGGACCTGGCGGCCGACAACGTCGTCACCGTCACGGCCGATGGCACGTTCATGAACACCGGCGAGGGCCTGCATCGCTTCATCGACCCCGTCGACAAGGAGACGTACCTCTACACGCAGTTCGAGACCGCCGACTCACGACGCATGTACGCATCGTTCGAGCAGCCCGACCTGAAGGCGACGTTCCAGCTCACCGTCACGGCCCCGTCGCATTGGAAGGTCGTCAGCAACTCGCCCAGCCCCGAGCCGACGGTGCACGGCGATGGCACGGCCACGTGGGCCTTCGATCCCACTCCCCGGATCTCGAC
>CAJAKT010000200.1 GCA_903940375.1 uncultured bacterium
CCAACGGACACCCAGGCATCCGCCTGCCCGTCGGCGACCAGTCCGACGGCGACCGAGACCGTGACGTCGTCGTGGGCACGCAACGTGGACAACGGGTTGTCGGCCATTGATGCACCACGGGCGGCGTCCACGATTCGGACAGCCGACAGCGACACGCCCCGCTCGGAGAGCAGGGCGCGTGCGACGTCGACCGGCCCGACGACGATGAGATCCACCGCGGGCGCGACACCGGAGGCTGCGGGACCACTCTCGGCCCCGACCAGCCTCGCGATCGCGTCAGCGACCACCGCGGGCGCGCCATCGCCGCCCAGGAGATCGAGGGCGACAGTGGTCAACTGCTAGACGTCCAGAACTCGACGCTTGGCGTAGGTGCCGCAGGTCGGGCACGCCGTGTGGGACAGGCGCTTCTCCTTGCAGCGAACGCAGGTGACCAGGTTCGGCACCGTGGTCTTCCACTGCGAACGGCGGTGACGGGTGTTGGAGCGGGACGTCTTCCGCTTGGGAACTGGCACGGTACTTCCTTCGGTCAGGGACTCGCGGCGCGAGGGTCCGGGCTTACGGCGCGTCTGGATCCATGAGGGCGGCGAGTGCTGCCCATCGCGGATCGGACGTGTCATGCACGTGCAGCGGATCGTCCTCCATCCGGACCCCGCATTCGGGGCACAGACCGAGGCAGTCCTCGCTGCACAACGGGGCGAGCGGCAGGTCAAGCACCACTGCGTCCCGCAGAACCGGCTGCAGGTCGATCAGGTCGTCCAGCAGAACCGGCAGTGGATCCTCGGACTCATCCTCCTCCACGACGATCGCGCCTCGGGCGTCGGTCGTCGGGTATCGGAACAGCTCGGTGAGGTCGATCTCCTCATGCCAGTCGAAGGACTCCAGGCAGCGCGAGCATTCCGCGTTGATCTGCAGATCCGCCGAACCGGACACGAGGACACCTTCGAGAACGGATTCCAATCGCAGATCCAGGTCGATTGGCGAACCCTCGGGTACCCGAGCCATCGCGACGCCAAGGCCAGCCGGAGCCGGGGCGCTTCGGGTCACGGTGACCATCGACCCAGGCCTGCGCTGCAGGGTCCGCACGTCGATGACGAGCGGATCAGTCGGGTCGAGGCCGGTCACTGGGACCCTCCACTTTCGGCACGGCTAACCGTGGCCTCGCTAGAGGCCGCGCGCGAAAGGCTACCTTGCGCGGTCCTGATTGGCGAAAACGCCCACCCTGCGGGTCAGCGGCGGTCGTCGAGCTCAGCCGCGTCCTGGGCGTAGGCGGCATCGTCGTAAACCGGCTCGGCCATGGGCGCGAGCTCCTGGTACATCTGGCTGCGCAGCCGCTCCCGGCCCCGATCGACCGTCTGCAGCGTCTTCTGCAGGGTGATCTCGAAGGTCGCCAGCTTGGCGTCGATGTAGTCGTCGGTCTCCTTGCGCATGTGTGCTGTCTCGCTCACCGTCTGACGGGTGAGGGCATCAGCCTCGTCGACGGCGGCCAGGTAGACCTCGTGCTCGGAGACCAGTCGGTCGGCTTCGGTACGGGCCCGGTCGAGGATGCGGTCGGCCTCTCGGCGGCCGTCCTGCACCACCGCCTCACGGTCGGCCAGGAGCTCGTCGGCCCGCTGCACCGACTCTGGCAGCAGCTGGCGGATCTCCTGGATCAGGTCCAGCACCTGAGACCGGTTGACGAGGCAGGATGCCGAGAGCGGCATCGCCTTGGCGTCCTCGATGAGGACGGCAAGTTCGTCGAGTCGTTCCTGAACGTCCACGAATGCTCCTTGGGCGACCGGTGGGCTGAAACTA
>CAJAKT010000201.1 GCA_903940375.1 uncultured bacterium
CCCCACAGCTGGCCACTCGGCGGGGTAGATGCGGGCGGTGGCCCGCCGAAATCCGCGGGGCAGAGTCGCGGCTACTCTTGGCCGCGTGAGCGTTCTCGACGACATCATCGCCGGCGTGCGGCTGGACGTTGCCGCACGGATGGAACAGGTGTCGCTCGACGAGCTCAAGGAGCGGGCCAGCCATGTTGCCCCGGCACGCGATGTCGCAGCGATCCTCGCCGATGAGAATGTGAGCGTTATCGCCGAGGTGAAGCGGGCCAGCCCGAGTCGTGGTGCCCTGGCCGACATCGCCGATCCGGCCGCCCTCGCGGTCGAGTACGAACTGGGCGGCGCGCACTGCATCAGCGTGCTGACCGAGGAGCGTCGGTTCGGCGGCTCGCTTGCCGATCTCGCCGCCGTGCGAGCTGCGGTCGATATTCCCGTCCTGCGCAAGGACTTCATCGTCACCAGCTACCAGCTGTGGGAGGCGAAGGCCTACGGCGCCGACATGATCCTGCTGATCGTCGCCGGGCTCGAGCAGTCCGCCCTCGTGAGCCTCATCGAGCGGACGGAGAGCCTCGGGCTCACGGCATTGGTCGAGGTGCACGATGAGGACGAGATCGCCCGCGCCGTCGATGCGGGCGCAGGCGTCATCGGCGTCAATGCCCGCAACCTCAAGACTCTCGAGGTCGATCGCGGAGTATTCGCTCGCGTGGCGGGCCGCATCCCCGATTCGTGCGTGAAGATCGCTGAGTCCGGCGTTCGCGATGCGCATGACCTCATCGTCTACGCGGAGGCGGGTGCAGACGCGGTCCTCGTCGGCGAGAGCCTCGTGACCGGCAAGGACCCACGATCTGCGGTTCACGATCTCGTGACCGCGGGGGCCCATCCCGCACTACGTCACGGCCGGAGCTGAGCGCACACCATGTCGATCGAGAGCATTGTCCCGACCGCACTCGACGCCCCGGGTCACTTCGGCCCGTACGGCGGCAGGTTCGTTCCCGAGGCGCTGACCGCCGCACTCGATGAACTCGACGCGGCCTACCACGCGGCGATCGTCGATCCCGCGTTCGTCGCGGAGCTGACCGAGCTTGAGCGCACGTACACCGGGCGCCCCAACCCCTTGACGCGTGCCGCGCGCTTCGGCGAGCTCTGCGGGGGTGCTCGCATCTACCTGAAGCGCGAGGACCTCAACCACACGGGTTCGCACAAGATCAACAACGTGCTCGGCCAGGCGCTGCTGACCAAGCGGATGGGCAAGCAGCGGGTCATCGCCGAGACCGGTGCAGGACAGCACGGCGTCGCGACGGCAACGGCTGCTGCGCTGATGGGGCTCGAGTGCACGGTCTACATGGGGGAGGAGGACACCCGCCGCCAGGCCCTCAACGTGGCGCGCATGAAGCTCCTGGGCGCCGAGGTCGTACCCGTCACGGCTGGCAGTCGCACCCTGAAGGACGCGATCAACGAGGCGATGCGCGACTGGGTCACGACGGTCGATCGCACGCACTACGTACTGGGCACGGTCACGGGTCCGTCGCCTTTCCCCACGATGGTCCGGCACTTCCATGAGGTGATCGGTCGTGAGGCACGCGAGCAGATCCTCGCCGTCGAAGGCCGCCTGCCCGATGCCTGCGTCGCGTGCGTGGGCGGCGGATCGAATGCCATCGGCCTGTTCAGCGGATTCATGGACGACCCCGAGGTGCAGTTGCGGGGCTACGAGGCGGGCGGCGACGGGGTGGCCACCGGTCGCCATGCATCACGCTTCTCGGCTGGCAGCCCGGGCGTCCTGCACGGCGCGCGCACCTACGTCATGCAGGACGAGTGGGGGCAGACGCTGCCGTCGCACTCGATCTCCGCAGGCCTGGACTACCCGGGTGTCGGCCCGGAGCACTCGTGGCTGCACGACACCGGGAGAGCGGTCTACGAGCCGGTCGATGACACCGAGGCGATGGAGGCGTTCGCTGCCCTGTGCCGCACCGAGGGGATCATCCCGGCGATCGAGTCCGCCCACGCACTTGCCGGTGCGATGCGCCTCGGCCGTGAACTGGGTCCCGAGGCCGTCATCATCGTGAACCTCTCGGGCCGCGGCGACAAGGATGTCGAGACGGCGGCCGCGTGGTTCGGCATCGACCTGGCCCAGCAGCCGTGACCGCGACTCTCGCGGAGGTGTTCGCGCGCGTCCACGCCGAGAAGCGCTCGGCGCTCATCGGGTATCTGCCGGCCGGATTCCCGTCGGCGGACGAGGGCATCGAGTTGATCAACGCGATGGTCAGCGCAGGCGTCGACATCGTCGAGGTCGGGCTGCCGTACTCCGATCCGCTGATGGACGGACCGGACATCCAGTCGGCCGTGGAGCAGGCGCTGCGGGCAGGGGCAACGCCGGATGTCGTCCTCGACACGGTCGAGCAGATCACCGCGGCGGGCGCCACTGCCGTCGTCATGTCGTACTGGAACCCGATCGAGCGCTACGGAGTCGAGGCGTTCTCGGCACGGCTGGCCGGCGCGGGTGGCCACGGGGTCATCACCCCTGACCTCACGCCTGAGGAGGCCGGTCCCTGGATCGAGGCGACGGCATCGCATGGCATCGACCGGGTATTCCTGGTCGCACCCTCGTCCACTGATGAGCGCATCGCGACTGTCGCGGCGGTCACCTCGGGCTTCGTCTATGCGGCCTCCACGATGGGGGTCACCGGTGCTCGCACGCAGGTCAGCTCGGCCGCGCCGGAACTGGTGCGGCGCACCCGGGCCCTGACCGACCTGCCGATCGCCGTGGGACTGGGTGTCTCCACGGGAGCCCAGGCCCGTGAGGTTGCCGCGTATGCCGACGGTGTCATCGTCGGGTCGGCCTTCGTCCGCCGCATCCTCCAGGCACCTGACCAGCCGGCGGCCGTGGCGGCCGTGGCAGAGCTGGCCCGCGAGCTGGCGGCGGGCGTCCGGGGGAACTGACGCGGCAGGTGAAGCGTCAACCACACTGACAAGTACGGTTGGCCCAGAGCATCGGGTCCGGAGAACCGCGACCGACGACGAGTGGAGATTGTTCATGAGCGAGTCCGCCAAGAACCGACGTGACCGCGCCGCGGCAGCCCGCGATGCGGCGAACGCCGGCGAGCGCCGTCGTGAGCGCACTGTCCGGATCGTCGGAGGTGTCACGGTCCTCGTGGTTGTCCTCGGGATCATCGGCGTGGCCGTCTTCGCCAAGAACTCGCAGAACACCGATCCGATCGCCGCTCCGTCAGCCGATCCGAGTGCGCCGCTGCCCGCTGGCGTGCTGCCCACGGATGATGCGCATGCCTACGGTGTGCCCTACGGGACCGGTGCGGCCGACGTGCCGGTTCTGGAGATCTGGGAGGACTTCCAGTGCCCGGCATGTGGCGCGGTGGAGAAGGCCAATGGCGCGGGCATCGAGTCACTGGCCGACAGCGGCGCGATCCGCCTGATCTGGCGCCCGACGACCTTCCTCGACGGCAACCTCGGCAACGACTCGTCGAGCCGGGCCGCGGCGGCGTGGGGCTGCGCGATCGATGCGGGGAAGGCCAAGGAGTACCACAACGCGGTGTTCGCCAACCAGCCCGAGACGGAAGGCACCGGATACACCGACGAGCAGCTGCTTGCGTTCGCCGGCGATGCGGGCATCACCGGGGCCGCACTCGACACGTTCACGACGTGCGTCACCGACCGCACCTACGTCGGCTGGGCGGCCAACAGCACCGACGTCTTCTACACGAGCGGCATCGCGGGTACCCCGTTCGCGCTGCTCAACGGTGTCGAGGTGCCGACGGAGACCCTCGTCGACCAGCCCGCGCTCGAGAAGCTCGTGGCCGACGCTGCAGCGGCCCCGGCTCCGGCCGCCTCCGCATCGCCGTCGCCCGCGGCCTCCTGATCCGGAGTCAGTGATCCGCGCGTTCATCCCCAGCCCCGATCAGGGGGTCTGGCTGCTCGGCCCCATCCCGATCCGGGCGTATGCCCTGCTGATCGTGCTGGGGATCGTCGTTGCGGTCTGGCTCGGCAATCGTCGCTATGTCGCACGTGGGGGATCGCCGAGCGTCATCACCGACATCGCGATCTGGGCAGTTCCGTTCGGCATCGTCGGCGGCCGCCTGTACCACGTGCTGAGTGACCATCAGCTCTATTTCGGGCCCGGGGGTGCCGGCCCGATCGCGGCGCTGCGGATCTGGGACGGCGGACTGGGTATCTGGGGGGCCGTGACCCTGGGTGCGCTGGGTGCGTGGATCGGCGCCAGGCGCGCGGGTGTCCTGCTGCCGCCCGTCGCCGACGCCGTGGCCCCGGCCGTTGCCCTCGCTCAGGCGATCGGCCGGTGGGGGAACTGGTTCAACCAGGAGCTGTTCGGGTCGCCCACCGACCTGCCGTGGGGGCTGGAGATCGACGCCGCGCACCGGCCCGTCGGTTACGAGCAGTTCGCGACCTTCCATCCGACTTTCCTGTACGAGTCGCTCTGGATGGTCGGCGTGGCGCTGGTGCTGATCTGGGCCGACCGCCGCTTCCAGCTCGGTCATGGACGGGTGTTCGCCCTGTACGTCCTGCTCTACTGCAGCGGCCGGATCTGGATCGAGTCCCTGCGTATCGACTCGGCGAACACCGTGCTCGGCCTGCGCCTGAACGTATGGACCGCGCTGCTCGTGGGAATCGGTGCAGCCATCTACCTGGTCGTGTCGTGGCGGCTGCGCCCGGGTCGCGAGACCGTCCTCACCCGGCCGGGCCACGAGCCCGCACCAGCGCCGGCCGAGGGTGCTGCGGCGGACGGCGACGAGGCCGCAACCGACATCCGGTAAGGTCTGCGCATCGGGCCAGCGTCGTCCCGTGCACGGCAGTCCGACCCACGCGGGTCGACCGAATCCGGAACCAGCCGGACGGGTTGCTGCCTCCGGACGACGACGAATGGACGGCCATGTACTCCTCGGCAGCGCATCCCGCCCCTCAGGGCCTGTACGACGGCCTCAGCGAGCACGACGCATGCGGCGTGGCCTTCGTGGCGACCCTCACCGGAGTGGCCTCCCACGACATCGTCGACAAGGCACTGACCGCGCTTCGCAACCTCGAGCACCGCGGGGCATCCGGTGCGGAGCCGGACAGCGGCGACGGTGCCGGCATCCTCATCCAGGTCCCTGACGCCTTCCTGCGCGAGGTCGTCGACTTCGACCTGCCGGCAGTGGGGAACTACGCGGTCGGCATCGCCTTCCTGCCGGTGGACGAGGTGGCTGCGGGTGCCGTCCGGGACGGCATCGCAGCGATCGCGCGCCAGGAGGGCCTGACCATCCTCGGCTGGCGTCAGGTGCCCATCGACCCGTCACTCGTGGGCGCCACGGCGCGCAGTGTGATGCCGTCCTTCTGGCAGCTGTTCGTATCCGTCGATCGCGGAGATGCCGCCGGGGTCGAACTCGACCGTCGTGCGTTCCCGCTGCGCAAGCGGGTCGAGCATGAACTGGGCATCTACTTCGCCTCATTGTCTGCACGCACCATCGTCTACAAGGGCATGCTCACGACGAGTCAGCTCGAGCCCTTCTATCCGGAGCTGTCTGACCCGCGGCTGCAGTCGGCCCTGGCCCTGGTGCACTCGCGCTTCTCCACCAACACGTTCCCGTCGTGGCCGCTCGCCCACCCGTACCGGTACATCTCGCACAACGGCGAGATCAACACCGTGCGAGGCAACCGCAACTGGATGCAGGCACGTGAGGCGATGCTCACGTCGAATGTCATCCACGGCGACATCACGCGGCTGTTCCCGATCTGCACGCCCGGTGGCAGTGACTCTGCGTCCTTCGACGAGGTGCTCGAGCTCCTCCATCTCGGCGGCCGGTCGCTGCCGCACTCGGTGCTGATGATGATTCCGGAGGCGTGGGAGAACAACCCCGCCATGGACCCGGCGCGTCGGGCGTTCTACGAGTTCCACGCGAACTTCATGGAGCCCTGGGACGGCCCCGCCAATGTCTGCTTCACCGACGGCACGCAGATCGGGGCGGTTCTCGACCGCAACGGCCTGCGTCCTGGGCGCTTCTGGGTCACCGATGACGGACTCGTGATCCTCGCGTCCGAGGCGGGTGTCCTCGATATCGATCCCGCGACGGTCGTGCGCAAGGGCCGGCTGCAGCCGGGGCTGATGTTCCTGGTCGATACGGCTGCCGGTCGGATCATCGAGGACGACGAGATCAAGGCGGAGCTCGCGGCCGAGTACCCGTACGGCGAGTGGCTGCGCGCCGGCCTCATTCACCTCGGTGCCCTTCCGGAGCGCGAGCACATCGTGCACACGCCGCTGTCCGTTGCTCGTCGTCAGCAGACGTTCGGCTACACGGAGGAGGAGATGCGGATCCTCCTCGGGCCGATGGCGCGCGCGGGTGCGGAGCCCATCGGATCGATGGGCACGGACACGCCTATCGCGGTGCTGTCGTCCCGGCCGCGCATGCTGTTCGACTACTTCGCGCAGCTCTTCGCGCAGGTGACGAACCCGCCGCTGGACTCGATCCGCGAGGAGATCGTCACGTCGCTGTCGAGCATCATCGGGCCGGAGGGCAACCTCCTTGAGCCCACGGCCGCGCATTGCAAGCAGGTCGTCCTGCCGTTCCCGGTCATCGACAACGACGAGCTGTCGAAGGTCCTGCACATCAACGACGACGGTGACTACTCACGGTTCGCTGGTGTACGCATCTCGGGCCTGTACCCCGTGTCGGGCGGTGGCGAGGGACTTGAGCGCCGACTGAACGAGATCTTCCACGAGGTGGATGCCGTCATCCGTCAGGGCAAGCGCTTCATCGTGCTGTCCGACCGCGACAGTGATGCGCAGCTGGCCCCTATCCCGTCGCTTCTCCTGTGTGCCGCTGTCCACCACCACCTCGTCCGGACCAAGACGCGAACGATGGTGGGCCTGCTTGTCGAGGCGGGTGACGTTCGCGAGGTGCATCACGTAGCGATGCTCATCGGCTACGGGGCTGCTGCCGTGAACCCCTACCTCGCGCTTGAGTCTGTCGAGGACCTGGTGCGGCGCGAAGTCATCACCGACGTGACGCCCGAGAAGGCGATGCGCAACCTGGTCAAGGCGCTCGGCAAGGGCGTGCTGAAGGTGATGTCGAAGATGGGTGTCTCGACCGTGGCCTCCTACCGAGGCGCGCAGATCTTCGAGGCGGTCGGGCTCTCCCAGGGCGTCATCGACGCCTACTTCACGGGCACCGCATCGAAGCTCGGCGGCGTCGGGCTCGATGTCATCGCCGAGGAGGTCGCGCTGCGGCACCGGGTGGCGTATCCGCCGTCCGGGATCGCCCCCGCCCACCGCACCCTCAATGTCGGCGGCGAGTACCAGTGGCGCCGCGAGGGTGAGCCGCACCTCTTCGATCCGGAGACGGTGTTCCGCCTCCAGCACGCGACCCGGAACAAGCGGTTCGACGTGTTCCGGCAGTACTCCCAGCGAGTCGACGAGCAGTCTGAGCGGCTCATGACACTGCGTGGCCTGTTCCGCTTCACGGAGGGGCTGCGGGAGCCGATCTCGATCGACGACGTCGAGCCGGTGTCGAGCATCGTGCGGCGCTTCTCCACCGGCGCCATGTCCTACGGGTCCATCTCGCAGGAGGCGCACGAGACCCTCGCCATCGCGATGAACCGGCTCGGCGCGAAGTCGAACACCGGCGAGGGCGGCGAGGATCCGGAGCGTTTCGTGCCGATGGCGAACGGGGACTCGAAGCGGTCGGCCATCAAGCAGGTCGCGTCCGGCCGCTTCGGAGTGACGAGCGAGTACCTGGTCAACAGCGACGACATCCAGATCAAGATGGCGCAGGGCGCGAAGCCGGGGGAGGGTGGCCAGCTGCCCGGCCACAAGGTCTACCCGTGGATCGCGAAGACGCGGCACTCGACTCCGGGTGTCGGACTCATCTCCCCTCCGCCCCACCACGACATCTACTCGATCGAGGATCTGGCGCAGCTCATCCACGATCTCAAGAACGCGAACCCGAGCGCGCGCATCCACGTGAAGCTCGTATCCGAGGTCGGTGTCGGGACCGTTGCCGCGGGCGTGGCCAAGGCACATGCCGATGTCGTGCTGATCTCCGGGCACGACGGCGGCACGGGTGCGTCGCCGCTCACGTCGCTCAAGCACGCGGGTGCTCCGTGGGAGCTCGGCCTCGCCGAGACGCAGCAGACTCTCCTGCTCAACGGCCTTCGTGATCGTGTCGTCGTCCAGGCAGACGGGCAGCTGAAGACGGGCCGCGATGTCGTCATCGCTGCACTTCTCGGCGCAGAGGAGTTCGGCTTCGCGACGGCGCCGCTTGTCGTCAGCGGCTGCATCATGATGCGCGTCTGTCACCTCGACACGTGCCCGGTCGGCGTGGCCACCCAGAACCCCGTGCTCCGCGAGCGCTTCAGCGGCAAGCCGGAGTTCGTGGAGACGTTCTTCGAGTACATCGCGGAGGAGGTGCGGGCCCTGCTGGCAATGCTGGGCTTCCGCACGCTCGACGAGGCCATCGGCCGAGTCGAGACCCTCGATGTCGAGCGGGCCGTCGACCACTGGAAGGCCGCGGGTCTGGACCTGCAGCCAATCCTGCACGTGCCGGATATGGGCGATGACGCACCGCGCCGGCAGACCACTGTCCAGGACCATGGCCTCGACCGTGCACTCGACCGTGAGCTCATCGAGCTCTGTGCTCCGGCGCTCGAGGGTGCGGAACCGGTGCGAGCGCAGTTGGGCGTTCGCAACGTCAACCGGACCGTCGGCACGATGCTGGGCTCCGAGGTGACGCGCAGGCACGGCGGTGCAGGGCTCCCGGACGGCACGATCGACCTGACGTTCGTCGGGGCGGCGGGGCAGTCGTTCGGGGCCTTCATTCCGGCCGGGGTCACCCTGCGGCTTGAAGGTGACGGCAATGACTACGTCGGCAAGGGGCTGTCGGGCGGTCGGATCGTCGTCCGCCCCCATCGTGAGGCGACGCTCGTCGCGCACGACAACATCATCGCCGGCAACGTCATCGGCTATGGCGCGACGAGCGGTGAGATCTTCATCCGAGGTCGCGTCGGCGAGCGATTCTGCGTCCGCAACTCCGGGGCGACTGCTGTCGTCGAGGGAGTCGGCGACCACGCGCTCGAGTACATGACCGGTGGCGTCGTTGCCATCCTCGGCACAACCGGGCGGAACCTCGGTGCCGGCATGTCGGGTGGGTGCGCCTACGTTCTGGATCTCGACCCTGGGCAGGTCAATCCGGAGATGGTCGACCTCGACCCGCTCTCGGCCGAGGACATCGGCCGGCTGCACGGCCTGATCCGCCGGCATGCGGAGGAGACGGAATCGGCCCGCGCAGCGGAGCTGCTGGCCGACTGGCCCGCTTCAGCCCGACGGTTCACCACGGTTATGCCCAAGGACTACAAGCGCGTGCTGCGGCTCGCATCCGAGGCAGAGGAGAAGGGCATGGACCCGATCGCGGCTGTCATGGGAGGCATCAATGGCTGATCCGAAGGGCTTTCTGACAACCGACCGGTCGTTGCCGAGTCGGCGTCCCGTCGACGTGCGGATCCAGGACTGGCGTGAGGTGTACGAGCCGTTCGACGGTGGTGCGCTGGAGAAGCAGGCCGGCCGATGCATGGACTGCGGTATCCCGTTCTGCCACAACGGCTGCCCACTGGGGAATCTGATCCCCGAGTGGAACAACCTCGTGTGGCATCACGACTGGCGTGATGCGATCGAGCGGCTGCATGCCACGAACAACTTCCCCGAGTTCACCGGCCGGCTGTGCCCGGCGCCCTGTGAGACGGCATGTGTGCTGGGCATCAACGCCGATCCGGTCACGATCAAGCAGGTCGAGGTCTCAGTGATCGATCGTGCATGGGACGAGGGCTGGGTCACGCCCCAGCCGCCGGCGCGGCTCACCGGAAAGACGGTCGCCGTGATCGGATCCGGCCCGGCAGGGCTGGCGGCCGCGCAGCAGCTCGCCCGCGCTGGTCACACGGTCGCGGTCTACGAGCGCGCGGACCGCGTCGGGGGACTGCTGCGCTACGGCATCCCCGAGTTCAAGATGGAGAAGCGGCATCTGGACCGCCGCCTCGCGCAGATGGAGGCGGAGGGCGTCAAGTTCCGCGCCGGCGTCGAGATCGGCATCGACCTGACGGGCGACGACCTGCGGCAGCGGTACGACGCCGTCGTCGTCGCCATCGGAGCGACCGCCTGGCGCGACCTGCCGGTGCCCGGCCGTGATCTGAGCGGGGTCTATCAGGCGATGGAGTTCCTGCCGCTGGCCAACCGCGTCCAGCAGGGTGACCTCGATGTATCGCCGATCGACGTGCGCGGGAAGCACGTGGTGATCATCGGTGGTGGCGACACCGGCGCGGACTGCCTGGGCACCTCACTTCGGCAGGGGGCGGCATCGGTGACGCAACTGGAGATCCTGCCCACCCCGCCGTCGACTCGGCCGGACAGCCAGCCCTGGCCGACGTACCCGATGACATATCGCGTCTCGAGCGCACATGAGGAGGGCGGCGACCGCCTGTTCGCCGTGTCGACCGAGTGCTTCGTCGACGATGGCGAGGGCCGCGTGCGGGCCTTGCAGCTCGTCGACGTCGAGCCGCATGAGGGCGGCTTCCGTCCGGTCGAGGGGTCCAGCCGGGAGATCCCGGCCGATGCCGTGTTCCTCGCGATGGGGTTCGTGGGTCCGGAGGCCGGCACCCTCGTCGAGCAGCTCGGGCTGACGCTGAATGAGCGTGGTGGCATCGTCCGCGACGCCGGGTACCGCTCGGATGTCCCCGGCGTGTTCGTAGCCGGCGATGCCGGGCGTGGGCAGTCGCTGATCGTGTGGGCGATCGCCGAGGGGCGTGCTGCGGCTGCGGCCGTCGATGCCCACCTGATGGGCAGCACCAACCTCCCCTCGCCCATCCCGGCCACGGCTCGACCCCTGCTGGTGTGACCGTCCTGACCCCTGTAACCGCTTACGGGTAAGGTTCCCCTCATGCGTCGCGCGAAGATCGTTGCCACCCTCGGACCGGCCACCAGTTCGCTGGAGAGCATCCGGGGCCTGGTAGCCGCCGGCATGGATGTGGCGCGGCTGAACCTGTCCCATGGCAAGCACGCCGACCACCTGGCCGTGTACAAGAACGTGCGGGCGGCGGCCGACGAGTGCGGCCGCGGTGTCGGCATCCTCGTCGATCTGCAGGGGCCGAAGATCCGGCTGGGTCGCTTTGCATCCGGACCTGTGCTGCTCGAGAACGGTGCGGAGTTCATCGTCACGACCGATGACGTCCCCGGTGACAAGACCATGGTGTCGACGACGTACTCGGGCCTGCCGGGCGATGTCAGCCCCGGCGACCTGGTTCTGGTCGATGACGGCCGGGTCGAGCTCAAGGTGACCCGAGTCGATGGCAACAACGTCCACACCGTGGTCATCGAGGGCGGCCGGGTCTCCGACAACAAGGGCTTCAACCTGCCCGGCGTGGCGGTGAGCGTCCCCGCGATGTCGGAGAAGGACCGCGACGACCTCCGCTGGGCCCTGCGCACGGGAGCCGACCTGATCGCGCTGTCATTCGTCCGCAGCGCCGCCGACATCGCCGATGTGCACGACATCATGGACGAGGAGGGTGTCCGACTCCCGGTCCTGGCCAAGGTCGAGAAGCCCCAGGCGGTCGACAATCTCGAGGAGATCATCGCGGCATTCGACGGTGTCATGGTCGCCCGCGGCGACCTTGGTGTCGAGCTTCCGCTGGAGGCCGTGCCGCTGGTGCAGAAGCGCGCCATCCACCTGTGCCGCGAGGCCGGCAAGCCCGTCATCGTGGCGACCCAGATGCTTGATTCGATGGCCGTCGCGAATCGTCCGACGCGGGCCGAGGCCAGTGACGTCGCGAACGCCATCATCGACGGCGCCGATGCGCTCATGCTCTCCGGCGAGACGAGCGTCGGTGACCATCCGAGCCTGGTTGTCGAGACCATGAGCCGCATCATCGAGCACGTCGAGACCGAGGCGCTTCACGAGCTGCCGTCACTGTCGGATCCTTGGACGGGCTCCACGGCGCGGGCGCTCACCCACGCTGCGGTCGATGTTGCCGCCGGCGTCGACGCCACGCACCTGATCGCCTTCACCGAGACGGGCTCTTCGGCACGCCTGATCGCGCGCTGGCGGCGACGCACGCCGATTCTCGCCTTCACGCCCAACCCGCGCGTACGCAGCCAGCTCTCCCTCGTATGGGGTGTCGAGACCTTCCTGGTGTCGCAGGTCGAGCACACCGACGACATGGTCGTGCAGGTCGACAAGGCCCTGCTGGACATCGGCCGGGCCACGTTCGGCGACCGCGTGGTCATCGTCGCGGGGGTGCCGCCGGGCGTTCCCGGCACCACGAATGGCATGCGCGTGCACAAGATGGGCAGCGCGGACAAG
>CAJAKT010000202.1 GCA_903940375.1 uncultured bacterium
GAGGGTCTCCTCAAGGGCCCCCAGGTCATCCACCGAGATGAGCACGGCCGCTGGCTCGCCATGTCGGGTGACCACGACGCGCTCGTGGGTGGTGGCTACTTCCTCGACGAGACCGGACAGGTCCTGGCGCACCTGAGCGAGCGCAATGTTCCGAGACATGTACATAAGTATGTGCAGATTATGAGACCCGGTCAAGCGCCTCGCGGCAGTCATGTGTCGGAAACAACCATGTTTGGCTGTTTCGGGTCGCCGGGTGCTTGATGCGGGGCGTGGCCGTGGTTCCCTGTGGTGTCGCTGCCGTGGGGCAGTGCTGAAACGGAGTCGGCGTGCGCGCTCAGTGGCTGGTATCGATGGTCTCCACCTTGGTCCTGGTGGTGTCCGGCCTCGCGGCCGGTGTCGTTGCCGGGCCGGCTGCGTCAGCGCAGATCGCGACAGATCGGGAACCTGCCCGACGCCCGATGCCGAGCCCGAACGACTCGCTCCCGGTCGGTGGCGCCGGGCCGCGGGTCCTGTCGACGATCGCGCTGGTTAAGGGCTACTACCCGTTTGGTGTGGCGGTGGCGCCGGATGGCCGAGTGTACGTGGCCAACTCCAATGGCGGATCGGTGTCGGTGATCGATCCGGCAAACGGGAATGCGGTGTCGACGATTCTGCTGGGGTCAGACCCGACGGGTGTGGCGGTGGCGCCGGATGGCCGAGTGTACGTGGCCTCTAGTGGCGGATCGGTGTCGGTGATCGATCCGGCAAACGGGAATGCGGTGTCGACGATCGGGGTGGGGCCCCACCCGAGGGGTGTGGCGGTGGCGCCGGATGGCCGAGTGTACGTGTCCAACTTGAGCAGCGAATCGGTGTCGGTGATCGATGCGACGTCGAATGCGGTGGTGTCGACGATCACGGTGGGGGATGAGCCGACGGGTGTGGCGGTGGCGAATGGCCGGGTGTATGTGGCCAACACTGGGACCGGATCGGTGTCGGTGATCGATGCGACGTCGAATGCGGTGGTGTCGACGATCACGGCACCGTTCGGCCCACGGGGTATAGCGGTGGCGAATGGTCGGGTGTATGTGGCCAACAGCGATGGCGATTCGGTATCGGTGATCGATGCGACGTCGAATGCGGTGGTGTCGACGATCACGGTGGGGGACAACCCGAGGGGTGTAGCGGTGGCGCCGGATGGTCGAGTGTATGTGGCCAACTTCAGTGGTGGATCGGTGTCGGTGATCGATGCGGCGTCGAATGCGGTCGTGTCAACGATCATGGTGGGTGTCGGCCCAGTGGGTGTGGGTGTGGCCCCGAATGGCCGTGTGTACGTGACCAACTTCTGGGGCGGCACGGTGTCGGTCATCGGTGAACTGTCGCTCGTTGCGTCGACGACATCGATTAGTGGTGCCAAGGGCAAGCCGATAGCGCCGGTGACGATCACAGCCGTGGGCTATTCCCCAATAGGCGTCGTCCCCATCCAGGGCAGCGCGCTTCCGAGCGGGCTGACCATCGCGGCCGGCAGCAACCCGGGCACATGGGTGATCAGCGGCACTCCCACCGCCGCCGGCGACACGACAACGCGCTTCGTGGGCTACGACAGCATGACGGTCCAGAAGTGGGTTGAGGTGACCTTCGCCATCGAGGAAGGGGCGCCGGTTACCGGTACCTGCCCCGTCACCGCGCCAACGGGCGAGGGAACGGATGCGGATCCCTACCAACTGACGTCGGCGGCCAACCTGAACTGGATCGTCGGACACAAGAAATCCTGGTCGAAGTCGTTCAAGCAGACTGATGACATCGACATGGCCGGCTGCACATGGCTGGAGTCGATCGGCTCGTCTTCGACACCCTTCACCGGGACGTACGCCGGCCGGGGGAAGGTGATCTCCCACCTGACCGTCTCCGCGCCGACGTTGTCGCGGACCGGATTCATCGGCTACGCGAACGGAGCGACGATCAGGGGGGTATCCCTGCGGGATGCCTCCATCTCCGGCAAGACCGCGGTCGGCGGGATGGTGGGCTTTGCCGCGGGCTCGACGCGGGTGACCGAGTCGTCGGTGACAGGGGCGGTGAACGGCAACTCGCTCGTGGGTGGCCTGGTGGGTAGCCTCAACGGGACGTCGTCGATCTCCAACAGCTTCGCCCGCGCGAGCGTCTCGGCGCTGGGCGGGACCTTGACGCCGACAGCTGGTGGCTTGGCCGGCGTCTCCACCACCTCGACCGCGAGCATCACCAACAGTTACAGCACCGGCGCCATCAGCAGTTCCGGCTACACGGGCCCAATTATCGGATACAGCGCTGGCGAGACGGTCAATGACACCTTCTGGGACAGCAGCACGTCGAAGGTCAAGAGCAACGGCGTCGGGCTTGCGCGCACGACCGGGCAGATGACCTCGCAGCCCACGTTCGCCGACGTCGGCTGGAAGATCACGGACGGCTGGAGTCCGGCTCAGGTCTGGTCGATCTGCCCATCGGTCAACGACGGGTACCCGTTCCACTCGGCTCTCTACTCGGCAAGTCCGTGTCCGAACCTGGCCGCGTCGACGGCATCGGTCAATGCAAGCACCGGCTTGCGCATCGCGCCGGTGACGTTCACGCCCAGCGGCTTCCCGGGTTCGACCAAGGGCTCTGCCCCGACGTTCAAGGTGACGAGTGGCACGTTGCCTACCGGCCTGGCACTTGACGCGGAAACCGGTGTGATCACGGGGACGCCGACGGTCAAGACCCCGCTGGTGACCGTCACCGTGACGGCGACGCAGGCGGGCGTGTCCGCCTCGGCCAGTGTTGACGTCAAGGTGGCCAAGGTGTTGGGCCGCACGGGCAACTGCGAGTCGAAGACGTCGGGATCGAAGATCGTCACGACGTGCACGACGCCAGGCATCCAACAGATCGATGTGCCCACTGGCTACACGCTTACGGCTTTGGACCTCCGCGGAGGCGACGGTGCTCCTCTTAACGGCGTGCCGGGAGGAGCCGGTGCCCGCGTGCAACTCCCCGGTTCCGGTGTCGAACCGGTGACGGCAGCTTCGACGATCGTCGTGACGGTGGGGCAGGGTGGCAGACCCGACCAGCTGGGCAGTAGGCCCGGCGGTGGCTACACCGCTGTGCAGGAAGTTGGCCCAGACGGTCAAGGCGGCGCATTGATCGCTGCCTCAGGCGGTGGCGGTGGCGGGTACACCATCAGTGCTCAGAACGCGGCTTTCTGCGGCCAATTCGCTGACATTCCCTTCATGTTCGGTGAGTGCTTCATGAGCCCTGGTCGTCTTGCCATCAACTCGGCGGGCGCGGAAGGTCACGTGGGCACGCCCGCGCCTGGTTGGGAGTCGCAGGCATCAGGTGGCGCGGGCACGGCCTCGACGAGCAAGTCGCAGGCCAGCACGGCCGGGGATGCTGGGAGGTCCTTCGCTCCCTCGACTGGCACGGTCACGTCGAACACGTGGGGTGGCTTCACCGATGAGGGAGTAGGCAATAGCGGCCACGTGGTCATCACCTTCACCAGGGCTTCAACGGCTGTGGCGCCCTCCACTGCGGCAGGCGGCGCCTGCACGCCGACGACCCCGAAGTTGGGCGACACCGTGCTGTGCACGCAGGTCGGACTTGCGCGGGTGACGGTGCCCGACGATGCGGAGATCGCGCGCCTCGAGGTGGTCGGGGCTGGTGGTGGCTTCGGCCAGACCGCCGGTGGCGCCTACCTGGCCGGCGGCAACGGTGCGGCCGTGAGTGGGATCGCCGACGTCAGTGCGACGAGCTCCATAGACGTGGTGGTCGGTGCGGGCGGCAAGTCCTGGTTCTACTCGCCGACCGGTGCTGCCCCGTTCACGTGGTACGGGCTGGGTGGTGGCTGGAGCGCGGTCGCTAAGACCGGCAGCCTCGCGACGCTGCTGGCGGGTGGTGGCGGTGGTGGCGACGGCTTTGCGGCTGATTGGAGCCCACTGCCGGTGACCGACCGGGTTACTGGTGCCGCGTTCGTGCAGGGCGTGACTGCCGGCTCCACGTTCCCGGTGGCGGGGTCGACGGTGTGGCCGGCGAACCCGTCGGTGGTGGGCGAAGGCCCGCATGGCGGTGCGCAGGGCGCGTCGTGGTCGAACGGCCCGGATCTGCTGTCGTCGTCATTCGACGCCGCCAACGGTTCCGAGGGCGGGCACGGCTTCGACCCCACCGTCACGGCAAGTGGCTATGTCAACGGTAGGGACGGGTTCGTCATGCTGCGGTTCTGTGCGAAGCCGGGCGCACCGTCGGTGACGTCGGTCAGCCCGGGCGGCACAAGCGGCGCAGCGACGGTCGACGTTGTTGCGGCTGCCGGTGCGGACAACGGATGCGCGGCAGACAAGTACGAGTTCCGTACGTCCACCACAGGGGAGTGGGTGTCGGCTCCGGCGCTGAACTTCTCGATCGTCTACGACCTGACATCGGGTCAGAGCGTGTGCGTGCAGATGCGTTCGCACAACGAGGCGGGCTGGGGACGGGCGAGTGCATCGACCTGCGGCAATGCCCGCAACTCCGCGGCCGATGCAGCAGCGGCCGGTGGCGGTGGGACCGGCGGCAGTGGCGTGACGATTACCCTGTCAGGCGCCGGTGCATCGCCAACAACCGTGAACGGCGCGATAGGTTCCACATTCACAATTCTGGACGCTCAGGTTACGTGGACGTCAGATCCCTACGTGCGCGCGGACGGATCAGGTGGCGCGATCACGGATGCGACTTCGTTGACCCTCTGCATGAATAACGCGACCAGTTGCAAGGTACCTCGCGGTGGTAGCCAGACGTACCGGATCGACGCATACGGAACGCTCGTGACGTATTACGGAAACGGCACCGCTACGACGATAACCGTGGCGCCGGTCTAGGAGAGTCGGCGCGGGTGCGCCTACTTGACGCCGAGGGAGCCCTTCGCAGCGGCCTCGAACCACCGGTGCGGAAGCAGGCGCTTGGCCACCAGGC
>CAJAKT010000203.1 GCA_903940375.1 uncultured bacterium
CTCGAGGGCCTGCTGCCAGATGTCGATCAGTTCGGGATCCGTGGGGTTGATCTCGGTGCTGTCCATGGGTGCACGCTAGCCGCGTCTGACGACTGTGCGCCGTAGAGTCTGCGTATGACGGTACGCGTGGCATTGATCCAGTTGGACTGCTCGACATCGGAGTCTGTGACGAACCGCGTCACCCGAGGGTTGAAGCTGATCGACACCGTTTCTGCGGATGCGGACATGGTCATCCTGCCTGAGCTCTGGCATGTCGGAGCATTCGACGTTGATGCTGCGCGCGCACACGCACAGCCCATCGACGGCCCGCTGGTGCAGGCACTCGGCGGACTCGCTGCGGAGCACGGTGTCTGGCTGCATGGCGGCTCGTTCTGCGAGATCGATGAGGACGGCCTGCACTACAACACCAGCGTCCTGTTCGCGCCGGATGGCGAGCTCGCGGCCGTCTATCGCAAGGTGCATCTGTTCGGCTTCGATGGCGGTGAGACCGTGCTGATGAGCGGGGGTGACGAACTTGTTGTGGTCCAGACGCCGCTTGGTCCGACGGGCCTCGCAACCTGTTACGACATGCGCTTCCCCGAGATGTTCCGCGCCCTCGTCGATGGTGGCGCCACGGCGATCCTGCTCGCGTCCGGTTGGCCCACACCGCGCATTGAGCACTGGGATGTGCTGGCCCGCGCACGGGCTATCGAGAACCAGGTGTGGTTCATCGCCTGCAACGAGGTCGGCTCTCAGCCCGGAGTGGAACTGGGCGGACACTCCGTCGTCGTTGATCCCAAGGGTGCGGTGGTTGCGCAGGCCGGAACGCGGGCCGAGGTGATGTTCGTGGAGATCGATCCCGAAGCGGCCAATGCGTGGCGAGAGCAGTTCCCCGTGCTCGAAGACATCCGGATCGGCTGACCGGGTCAGTCGTCACATCCGATCGATGACCGCCTCTGGGCCGACGACGATGACCGGCTTGCGGGCAGGGTCCAGCCAGTCGAGTACCCCGCGCATCACATCCTGCGGGATGGCGATGCAGCCGGCCGTGGACCGTCCGTCGGTGACATGCAGGAAGATCCCGCCACCGGCCTTGGTGTTGGCGGGCACCGTGGTGCGCCGGATGCCCTGACCGTCCGTCCGGATGGGCCCCTCCGGCAGGTTGTAGTCGAGCACGGCGACGTACCGGTACTGCCGGCCATAGCCCCACAGCTCCTCGACGTAGCTGCCGTAGGAAGCCCACGACACATCCGCCGTCTGGAAGACGTTGTAGGTATACGGATTGCGTGGGTTGTACGTCCACGCATCGTTGCGGTCGAACTGCGTGTATGGCAGGTCGGTGCCCGGATCGGGCAGTCGCCCGAATGCGCTCGGGATGGCGAACGTTCCGGCGGGGGTCTTACCGCTGCCCTGTCGTCGCTGGGCAGCGAGATAGAGGCCACTCCAGCCCAGCCGTGCGGGGGTGGCAGCGACAACCTCACGCCAGCCGCCGTTGCCGTCCCGCTCGTAGGCGCGCAGGGTGGCGTGCGTCGATCGCCAGGACGGGGCGGTGACGACGATGACCTGCCCTGCCGTACCGACGTGCGCGAGCCGAGAGGGGTGGTAGCGCGGTTCGCCGGCCGCCGCCGAGCCTGCCCCCACCACGGTCAGGAGCAGACCACCGATCGCGACCATTGCCGTGAGGCGGATGGTCCGGAAGAGGCTGCTGGTACGTGGCACGCCACCACGGTAGGCGGGCGGGGGCGGAGGCCGTGCAGCGACCCTGACCGTTCGATAACTGTTTGCCATCGGTTGGGTTGCCAGACCGACAACCCGCGTGCTGTGTCGCTACGTTGATGCGGAATCCCAACGAGAGGAACTGCGCATGCGCAAGTCACTACTGGTCGTACCGGTGCTCCTCACCGCGTCGCTGGTCGCTGCCTGCTCGTCAAGCAGCACAAGCACTGAGTCATCCGCCGCGGCAAGCGCCGCAGCCACCACTGCCGCCAGCGCCGCCGCGAGTGCAGCCGCCAGCGGTGCGGCCGGGCCCGAGTGCGGCACCACGGTCGAGCAGATCGCGGCCAAGGCCAAGGAGGAGGGCAACGTCAACCTGATCGCCCTTCCGGACACGTGGGCCAACTACGGCGGCATCCTCAAGTCCTTCCGCGACACCTACGGCCTCGAGGCCCCCGTCGCCAACCCCGATGCCTCGTCGGCAGACGAGCTCACTGCGATCACGACGCTTGCCGGTCAGCCCGACAAGCCCGACTCCATCGACATCGGCCCGTCCTTCACCCAGCAGGCAATGGATGAGGGCCTCATCGAGTCGTACCAGACCACGAACTGGGCCGAGATCCCCGACGCCCTGAAGGATCCCGACGGCAACTGGGTCGGCGCCTACTACGGCATCATGTCGATCGGCACCAACAAGACCCTGGTGCCCAACGCCCCCCAGACCTGGGCCGACCTGATGAAGCCCGAGTACAAGGGTCAGGTCACGCTGAACGGTGATCCGCGCGAGGCTGGTGCGGCTTTCGCAGCAGTGATCGCGGCTTCGCTCGCCAATGGTGGCTCATTCGACGACCTCATGCCCGGCATCCAGTACTTCGCCGATCTGAAGGCGGCGGGGAACCTGCAGGTCATCGACGTCACCGAGGCCGCGCTGCTTTCCGGCGACGTGCCGATCGCACTCGACTGGTCGTACAACTTCCCCGGCATCCAGCCGAAGCTTCAGGAAGCCGGCTTCGACTTCGGGACGGTTATCCCGGCGGACGGCCTGTACGGCTCGTACTACGCGCAGTCGGTGGTCTCCGATGCGGTTCACCCGTGCGCTGCACGGCTCTGGATGGAGCACATCACCGGTGATGCCGGTGCGCTGGGCTACCTCGCAGGCGGGGCCATCCCGGCCCGTTACGCGGCCATGGATGCGGCCGGCGTGATCACGGAGGACATGAAGGCGAACCTTCCGCCGGCCGACCTGATCTCGCAGATCACGTTCCCGTCGGCCGCGCAGACCGAGGCGATGAAGGCCCAGCTCACTGAGAACTGGGGCCCGATGGTCGCGGACAAGTAAGCCGAACGACCAAGGGTGGGGCGTCGACCCGATGTGAGTTGGGTCGACGCC
>CAJAKT010000204.1 GCA_903940375.1 uncultured bacterium
CACCCATCCCTCGATCGACGCCTTGCTGGAGAAGACCGACTCCAAGTACTCGCTGGTCATCTACGCATCCAAGCGCGCGCGGCAGATCAACGCCTACTACTCGCAGCTCGGTGAGGGCCTGCTCGAGTATGTCGGGCCCCTGGTCGAGACCCATGTGCAGGAGAAGCCGCTGTCCATCGCCATGCGCGAGATCGACGCGGGCCTGCTCGTCAGCACGCCCGTCGCCGAGGAGGGCGAGGAGATCGTCGCCGTCGTCGACGAAGACCTCACGAGCTGACCCACGATCCGTACCGAGACCGGAGCACCCGCTGTGGACGTTGACGCAGGGGGGCGCCGGTCTCGCGTCGTTCTGGGGGTCTCCGGCGGCATCGCGGCCTACAAGGCGTGCGAGGTCCTGCGCGGCCTGACCGAATCCGGCTGCGACGTCACGGTCGTCCCGACAGCTGCCGCGCTGACGTTCGTCGGTTCCGCGACGTGGTCCGCGCTGTCCGGAAAGCCGGTCGCGACCGATGTGTGGCAGGACGCGCACCGCGTGCCGCACGTTCGGCTGGGTCAGGAGGCCGATGTCATCGTCGTCGCTCCGGCCACTGCAGACCTGCTGGCACGAGCCACCCACGGCATCGCCGACGACCTGTTGACCAATGTGCTGCTCACCGCCCGGTGTCCCGTGGTTCTCGCCCCCGCGATGCACACCGAGATGTGGGAGCATCCGGCCACCCGACGCAATGTCGCCCTGCTCCGCGAGCGCGGCATGATCGTTCTCGAGCCGGACTCCGGCCGGCTCACGGGCGCTGATTCAGGAAAGGGCCGCCTCCCGCAGCCTGCGGCCATCGTCGCTGCGGTGCTCGACATCCTGCGCCGTGAGCCCACTGACGACCTGCGGGGCCTTCGTATCGCGATCAGTGCCGGGGGCACCCGTGAAGCATGGGATCCGGTGCGGTTCGTGGGCAACCACAGCAGCGGTCGCCAGGGCGTGGAACTCGCCCGCACGGCGCTCGCACGCGGCGCGATCGTCACGCTCGTCGCCGCCCACATGACTGTCGAGCCCCCGGCCGGGGTCGAGGTCGTGCGGGTGTCCTCCGCGGCCGAGCTCCAGCAGGCGATGCAGGACCGTGCCCCCACCAGCGATGTCGTCGTGATGGCGGCAGCCGTGGCCGACTTCCGACCGGTTCCGGAGTCGACCAAGGTGAAGAAGGACGACACCGGTGCCGGCGTGACCCTCGACCTCGAGCGGACTGCCGACGTGCTCGCCGGCCTGGTTGCGGCGCGCTCGGGATCCGCACCGTTCATCGTGGGATTCGCAGCCGAGACGGCCACCGATGCGGCCGAGCTGCTGGCCCTTGGCCGTGCCAAGCTGATGCGAAAGGGCTGCGACCTGCTCGTGGTCAACGATGTGGGCGCCGACGAGGTGTTCGGGTCGCCGGACAACGCGGTCGTGATCCTCGGGGCCGATGGATCGCAGGCCGAGCTGCCTCGTCAGGGCAAGGCCGGGATTGCCGACGGCATCTGGGACGCCGTCGCAGCGCGCCTCCGCGGCTGACCTGGTCGTCGATCAGGCCAGCGGGTCGAGCATGATCTCGCAAACCTCGTTCGGCCCGCCTGTGCGGTGTTGTCGCCCCACTGGGATATTCTTTCCCCCGGTCAAGAGCATCAGCGTCTAGCCCCGGCTTGCTGGTCGGCAACCCTCCTCCGCGGTGGGGTGCTCCGGGTGAGGACCAGGCCTCGAATGAGGCAAGCGCGAGCCCTGGAGTCAGGGCTGCGGGAGATCTGTGAGGGAGAGAGTCCGTGTCCAACCGCCTGTTCACGTCCGAGTCGGTCACCGAGGGCCACCCGGACAAGATGGCCGACCAGATCAGCGATGCCATTCTCGACGACCTGCTTCGCCAGGACGCCACCAGTCGTGTCGCCGTCGAGACGATGCTCACCACTGGGCAGGTGCACGTCGCCGGTGAGGTCACCACGACCGGCTACGCCGACGTGATGAACCTCGTCCGCGAGACCGTCCTCGGGATCGGCTACGACTCCTCGACCAAGGGCTTTGACGGTGAGTCCTGCGGCATCTCGATCTCGATCGGCAAGCAGTCCCCGGACATCGCCCAGGGCGTCGACGACGCCATCGAGGAGCGCGCCGAGGGCAGCGCCGATCCGCTCGACCGACAGGGCGCGGGCGATCAGGGCCTGATGTTCGGCTACGCCTGCGACGACACCCCCGAGCTCATGCCGCTGCCGATCTCGCTGGCCCACCGGCTGGCCGAGCGCCTCACCGAGGTGCGCAAGGACGGCACCGTGCCGTACCTGCGTCCCGACGGCAAGACCCAGGTAACCATCGCGTACGACGAGAACGACCGCCCCGTGCGGATCGACACGGTCGTCGTGTCGTCGCAGCATGCGCGCGACGTCAGCCTCGACACGATGCTGACCCCGGATATCCGTCGACATGTCGTCGACCCGGTCCTCGACATGGTCGACCTCGACTCGCGTGACTACCGCCTCCTCGTCAACCCGACCGGTCGCTTCGAGGTCGGCGGCCCGATGGGCGACGCCGGGCTCACCGGACGCAAGATCATCGTCGACACCTATGGCGGCATGGCTCGCCACGGCGGTGGCGCATTCTCGGGCAAGGACCCGTCAAAGGTCGACCGGTCCGCGGCCTATGCCATGCGATGGGTTGCCAAGAACGTCGTGGCGGCGGGCCTGGCCACGCGCTGCGAGGTGCAGGTTGCCTACGCCATCGGCAAGGCGCATCCGGTCGGCGTGTTCGTCGAGACGTTCGGATCGGGAATCATCCCCGATGAGAAGATCCAGGCGGCCGTGCTCGAGGTGTTCGACCTCCGTCCGGCGGCCATCATCCGCGACCTCGATCTGCTGCGTCCGATCTACCGGGTCACGAGCGCGTACGGCCACTTCGGCCGTCCGCAGGGCAGCAACTGGCTGCTTGATTCGGAGGATCCGAGCAAGCGCACGGCAGTCGGCCCGACCTTCACGTGGGAGAGCGTCGACCGCGCCGAAGAGCTCAAGGTCGCTGCGGGGCGCTGACGGGCCTGTCCGGGGCGGATGCCCCCGATCAGCTGGTCCTCGTCTCGAGGCCGAAGTCTCGCGCGAGCAAGACGCGCAGCGATGTGCCGGTCGAGCTGGCGGGGGTCGATCCGGTCGTCCAGGTGATGATCGACGCCCAGGTGCCGCATCTGGACCGGGTGTTCGACTATGCGGTGCCTGCCGCGCTGTCGGATGGTGCCGTTGTGGGTGCGCGCGTCCGGGTGCGATTCGCCGGTCGGCTTGTCGACGGCTTCGTCGTGGCCCGACTGGCGGCGGGCGAGCACGCCGGCGGGCTCAAGCCCCTCGAACGTGTCATCGGCAGCGAGCCTGTCCTGACAGAAGAGACGCTGGCCCTGGTTGCCGAGGTGGCCGATCGGCAGGCTGGCACCTTCAGTGACGTCGTGCGAGCAGCGGTGCCGCCGCGACATGCGCGCGCTGAAGGCATCAGTGTCGACCCGACGACATGGGTCGCCCCTGGTGATTCCGTGGCGTCCGATCGCTGGGACGCATACGAGAACGGTCGGGCGCTGGTCCAGCGGCTGTCGACGCCCTCTGAAGGAGCCACCCGGGCTGCATGGTCAGCCGCACCGGCCACGTCCTGGAGCGCTGACCTCGCGGCACTCGCGGGTTGCGTGCTGGCGCAGGAAACCGGCGGCGTCATCATCGTGGTCCCGGACGCCGCCGACGTCGACCGATGCCTGGCCGAACTGGCTGATGCGCGGGCGGCCGGGACGGTCGCCACGCTGACGGCAGACCAGGGACCGGAACGCCGGTACCGGGAGTTCGTCCGCATCCTGCGAGGCGGTGCGCGCGTCGTCGTCGGGACGCGCGGGAGTGTGTTCGCGCCTGTGCCGGACCTTCGCCTCATCATCGTGTGGGACGACGGTGACGACGCACTCGCGGACCCGCAGGCGCCCTACTGGCATGCCCGAGATGTTGCTGCCCTGCGTTCGCATCTCAGCGGCTGCGACCTCGTTGTCGGGTCGCCCGCGCGGTCGGTGATCACGCAGCAGTGGTGCGAGAGCGGCTGGGCACGAACGGTCGAACCTTCGCGGGCCACGCTCGCGCAGCGCGCACCCGCGGTGCGTGCGCTCGCGGCCGAGGACGCGGCCCGCGACGAGGCGGCTGCGGCGGCCCGCATTCCGCACACCGCCTGGGAGGCGGCCAGCAAGGCCCTGCGCACCGGCCCCGTGCTCGTGCAGGTTGCCCGGCGCGGCTATCTGCCGGTGCTGTCCTGCCAGTCCTGCCGCGAGGTAGCCCGCTGCGCATGTGGTGGGCCGCTGGAGCTCGGGTCGGCAGACGCGGTCCCGCACTGCGCCTGGTGCGGCGCGCTCGCGGGTGCCTGGGTGTGCCCAGCGTGCGGTGGGCGTCGCCTGCGTGCGGTGAGTGTGGGTGCTGAGCGGACGGCCGAGGAGATCGGCCGGGCATTCCCGGGCGTGCCAGTCATCTCAAGCCATGGCGGGCACATGGTCGCGCACGTGCCCGACGAGCCGTGCATCGTCGTCGCCACCCCGGGGGCAGAGCCGGCGTGCGATTCGGGATACGCGGCCGTCCTGATCCTCGATGCGCGAGCGCAACTGCAGCGGCCGTATCTCGATGCACCTGAAGATGCCGCCAGACGATGGTTCGCGGCTGCGCGCCTGGCCGCGCCACGTGCGCGCGTCATCGTCACGGCCGACAACGCCCTGGCACCCGTCCAGGCCCTCGTCCGCTGGGATGCGCCGTGGCTGGCTGCGCGCGAACTGCGCGAGCGGGCCACCGCGGGCCTACCGCCCGCGACGCGCATGGCGGCACTGCTCGGAGAGCCGTCGGACATCGCAGAGGTAGCAGCGGCCGTGGCCGTGCCACATCGGCTGCTCGGACCGGTGCCGGCACCTGATCGGGTCGATCCGCACCGGCACCGGGGGCTGATCGTCGTCGATCGCGAGCACGCCGTGGAACTCAGTCGTCAGTTGCGCGCCGCCACCGCGACCCGGTCGGCCCGAGCGAAGTCCCGTCCGGTGCATGTGCGGATGGATCCCCGCGACGTCTGACGTCCGGACGGTCGCAGATCCGGGGTGAATAGACTGCGGCCATGGCAGTCAAGCCCATCCGGCTCTTCGGCGACCCGGTTCTCCGCACGCCCGCCGCACCCGTCGAGACCTTCGACAAGGAGCTGCGTCGCCTGGTCAAGGACCTCACCGACACGATGATGGACGCACCGGGAGCCGGTCTGGCGGCGCCGCAGATCGGTGTCTCGCTCCGGGTGTTCACCTACTGGGTCGACGACGAGCCCGGGCATCTCATCAATCCGAACCTGAACCTGTCTGATGACCTCATGACCGGAGACGAGGGCTGTCTGTCGCTTCCGGACCTGGCTTTCGATACTCCGCGGTCGCGCAGCGTCATCGCGACGGGCATGAACATGCATGGCGAGCCCGTCGTGATCGAGGGCAGCGATCTGCTGTCGCGTGCCGTCCAGCACGAGACCGATCACCTCGACGGCATCCTGTTCATCGATCGTCTTGACCCCGAACTGCGCAAAGAGGCCATGCGGCAGATCCGCGAGGCCGAATGGTTCGGCGAGGCACCTCCCACGGTCCATGTGAGTCCGCACTCGATCTCATCCCGCTGGCTCTGACATGCGGCTCGTCTTCGCCGGCACGCCCGGCGTTGCCGCCATCGCTCTGGCCGACCTGATTGCCTCTCACCACGATGTTGTGGCCGTCATCACCCGCCCCGACGCCGCTTCGGGCCGGGGACGCGGTGTGGCTTCCTCGCCCGTTGCCGAGCTGGCGCGGGAGCGAGGTGTCGAGACCCTGCAGCCGACGTCGCTGCGCGATGCCGACGTCCTGGGCCGGCTGGCCGACCTCGCGCCGGACTGCGCTCCCGTGGTCGCCTACGGCGGGCTCGTCCCGGCTGCGGCGCTGACGATTCCCCGACACGGCTGGGTCAACCTGCACTTCTCGCTGCTTCCTGCCTGGCGTGGTGCTGCACCGGTGCAGCACGCCATCTGGCGCGGCGACGACATCACTGGCGCAACAACCTTCGCCCTGGAGGAGGGCCTGGACACAGGGCCGATCTACGGGACCGTCACCGAGACGATCGCGTCGACGGATACGTCGGGCGATCTGCTCGAGCGACTCGCGCGAACCGGTTCGGGTCTTCTCCTTGCGACCCTTGACGCGATCGAGGCGGGCACCGCGCACGCTGTTGCTCAGGTGGGCGATGTTTCCCTGGCACCGAAGTTGACCGTTGCCGACGCGGCGGTGCGCTGGGATGTCCCTGCTCTCGCCGTCGACCGACAGGTCCGCGCCTGCACTCCGGCACCGGGTGCGTGGTCCTCCTGCCGAGACGAGCGTCTGGGCATCGGTCCTGTGCAGATCACAGCGGATGCCGAGCCGATCGAACCCGGGCGGTTGCAGGTCGGCAAGCGCGACATCCTCGTCGGCACCGCCACGATGCCGGTGCGGCTCGGAGTCGTCCGGCCGGCGGGCAAGCGAGAGATGCCTGCGGCCGACTGGGCGCGCGGGGTCCGACTCACGGACGAGGACCGCCTCATATGACCGACAAGCCGCGCGAAGCCGCGCTGGAACTCCTGCGTGCCGTCCGCGAGGACGATGCCTATGCCAACCTCGTGCTGCCGCAGCTGCTGCACGGGTACGGGCTCAGCGGCCGTGATGCTGCCTTCGCCACCGAGCTCGCCTACGGCACCCTGCGCGGACTGGGCTGGTACGACGCGGTCCTCGCCTCGTGCGTGACGCGACCGTGGCAGAAGGTCGAGCCGGCCCTGCAGGATGTGCTCAGGCTCGGTGCTCATCAGGTGCTCGCGATGCGCGTGCCGGATCACGCAGCGGTCGACTCATCCTGCGTCTTGGCCAGAGGCCTGCTCCCGCGCTCGGGTGCTGACGCGCGGGCAGGATTCGTCAACGCCGTGCTGCGCAAGGTCGCGAAGCACGATGCTGATGGCTGGGCGTTGCAGTTGCAGGCCGAGCGGGCCGATGACGACGTCGAGTGGCTCGGCACCCGATGGTCACATCCGGCGTGGATCGTGCGCGCGATGCGCGACGCCTTGGGCACTCGGCGTGGCGAACTGGTCGATCTGCTGGTCGCCGACAACACGCCAGCACGTCCGTCGCTTGTCGCCCGGCCGGGCCGGCTCCCGGTCGAGGATCTGCTCGCGCTGCCCGAGGTCGAGCCGGGGCGGTGGTCGCCGCTCGCCGCAACGCTGGTCGACGGCACGCCCGACTCGCTGGCCTGTGTGCGCGATGGCCGGGTCGGTGTTCAGGACGAGGGCAGCCAGCTCGTTGCCCTGGCGCTGGCTCGCGCCCAGGTCGACGGAGACACCGGGCGATGGCTCGACATGTGCGCCGGGCCGGGTGGAAAGGCCGCCTTGCTCGACGGACTCGCCCGGGAAGCCGGTGGCCATCTGGTCGCGGTGGAGCAGCACGCCCACCGGGCCGATCTCGTGCAGCAGTCCTTGGCACCTGATTCACCGTCGCAGGTCGTGACCGGTGACTCCCGCCACGCGCCGTGGGGCGACGAGCAGTTCGACCGGGTCCTGCTCGATGCGCCCTGTACGGGTCTGGGTGCGCTGAGGCGGCGTCCCGAGTCCCGCTGGCGGCGGACGACCGCCGATCTCGCGGCCCTGGGCTCCCTTCAGCGGGATCTCCTTCGCAGTGCGATCGATGCGGCCCGGCCGGGTGGCGTCATCGCCTATGCAACGTGCTCGCCTCATCTGGCTGAGACGGAGTTCGTCATCTCCGATGTCCTCAAGGGGCGGACCGACGTCGTCCTCGAGGATGCCCGAGCGCTGCTGCCCGAAGTACCGGACTGCGGCGACGGACCCACCGTCCAGCTCTGGCCGCATCGCCATGGCACGGATGCCATGTTCCTCGCAGTGCTGCGAAAGTCCTGACCCACGGGCATAGGGTGAATGGCGTGGGCATGCAGATCTCTCCGAGCGTCTTGAACTCCGACCTGTCCAATCTGGCTGCCGAGGTGCGCCGGGTGCAGGGTGCAGCCGACTGGATCCACCTCGATGTCATGGACAACCACTTCGTCCCCAACCTGACCTTCGGGCTGCCGGTGATCGAGAGCCTGCTGAAGCACATCGATGTCCCGGCGGACTGCCATCTGATGATCGCCGATCCGGATCGGTGGGCACCCGGTTTCGCCGAGGCGGGCGCGGGGAGCGTGACCTTTCACGTCGAGGCGGCGAACAAGCCGCGCATGGTTGCCAAGGACATCCGGGCGGCCGGTGCACGTGCTGGCGTGGCGGTGAAGCCCGGCACATCGATCGCACAGGTCTCCGACCTGCTTCCGGTCATCGACATGATCCTGGTCATGACGGTCGAGCCGGGCTTCGGCGGTCAGTCGTTCATGGCGGAGATGCTCCCCAAGATTCGCGAGGCGCGCCGCCTTGTCGACGGCTCCGATGTTGACGTCTGGATCCAGGTCGACGGCGGCATCGGCCCCGACACCATCGAGCAGTGCGCCGCTGCTGGTGCTGATGTGTTCGTCGCCGGTTCGGCCGTCTATCGGGCAGCCGACCCGGCGGTCATGGTTGAGCAGTTGCGCGCGAGCGCTGAGAACGCTGCGCGCCCGTGAGCGGAGCTGGCAACTGGTCTGACGCCATGGGCGAGGCCATCACGCTGGCGCAGTCCTCCGACGCACCGCATGGCGAGAACCCGCGCGTTGGCTGTGTGATCGTCGATGCGTCAGGGGCGATCGTCGGGCGCGGCTACCACCGTGGCGCGGGCACTCCGCATGCTGAGGTTGCTGCCCTCGCCGATGCGGGAGAGCGTGCCCTCGGTGCGACCGCCGTCGTGACGCTCGAACCGTGCGCGCACACCGGGCGCACGGGGCCATGCACGGCGGCACTCCTAGCGGCTGGCATCACAGGGGTCGTGTTTGCGCAGGCTGACCCGACTCCGCAGGCCGGTGGGGGAGCGCAGGTGCTCAGGGCGGCCGGCCTCGACGTGATCGCGGGTGTGCGCGTCGACGAGGCTGCGCGGATCAACACCGCGTGGACTTTCGCCGCGATGCATCTTCGACCGATGGTCACCTGGAAGGTGGCGGTCTCGCTCGATGGCCGCGTCGCGGGACCCGACGGCGGGCCGACGGCGATCACCGGCGCCGCCGCGCGAGCCCTCGTGCACGAGCTGCGGGCGGATGTCGACGCGATCGTGGTCGGCACGGGGACGGCTCTGGTCGACGATCCATCGCTGACCGTGCGGGTGCCCGGGCGCGAGATCGCGAACCCGCCGCTGCGGGTCGTCGTCGGCTCGCGGCCCATTCCGCCTGACGCGCACGTCCTCGACGATGCTGCGCCGAGCCTGCTGATCGACGAGTCGAATCCGGCGGTCCTCCTCAGCGACCTCTACCAGCGAGGAATCCGCCACGTCCTGCTGGAAGGCGGCCCCACCCTGGCGTCGGCCTTCCTCTCCGCCCACGTGATCGATCGCGTGGAGTGGTACGTCGCTCCGATCCTGCTGGGGGCCGGGCCGGTGGCCCTGCCGGGCGTCGATGGTGCGTCACTCGTGGGAGTCGACGTCACCGACGTGAGCGTCGTGGGCGAGGATGTGCGCATCGTCGGACACGTCCGATACGAGGGTTCGGAGGCCTAGGTGTTCACCGGGATTGTCGAGGAGCGGGGATCGGTCACGTCGATCGCCGATCTGGGCGACGCTGCGCGCATCGTGATCAGTGGGCCTCTCGTGACATCGGATGCAGCACCCGGGGACTCGATCGCGGTCAACGGCGTGTGCCTGACGGTCGTCGATGTCGTCGACGGCACGTTCTCGGCCGATGTGATGCAGGAGACGCTACGTCGCAGTTCCCTGGGCAGGCTGGTCGTCGATGGTCCGGTGAACCTCGAGCGGGCTGCTCGGGTTGACTCGCGGCTGGGCGGGCACATCGTGCAGGGTCACGTCGACGGTGTCGCAACCGTGCGCGAGATCGCGCCCACCGAGAACTGGACGACCGTCTCCTTCGCCCTGCCGCCGGAGCTTGCCCGGTACGTGGTCGAGAAGGGATCGATCACGGTCGACGGCGTATCGTTGACCGTCGTGGCGGTGGACGATTCGTCGTTCAGCGTCTCCCTCATCCCGACAACGCTTGCCCACACGACCCTGGGCACCTGCCGGCCGGGAGACACCGTGAACATCGAGGTCGACGTGATCGCGAAGTATGTGGAGCGACTGATGGAGGGGAGGCTGACGTGATTCCTGCTGACGAGCTGTTCGACAGCAAGACCGAGGAGACACCCCCGACCGGGGCCGTTCCGCCGGTCGTGCCTGCGCCGACGTCATCCTCGACGGGCACCGATGGCGTGCGTCTCGACTCCGTTGAGGCAGCGATTGCGGCTCTGGTGGATGGTCGGGCGATTGTCGTCGTCGACGATGAGGACCGCGAGAACGAGGGTGACCTCATCTTCGCGGCGAGCGCCGCTACCGCTGATCTCGTGGGCTTCATGATCCGTCACACCTCGGGCTATATCTGCGTGGGCATGAGCGGGCACGATCTCGATCGCCTGGGCCTGCCGCCCATGACCGCCGTGAACGAGGACCGCAAGGGCACCGCATACGCGGTGTCCGTGGATGCCCGCGACGTCGAGTCCACGGGTATCTCGGCCCTCGACCGTGCGCGCACGATCAAGGTGCTCTCGGATTCGGCGACCGAGCCGTGGGAACTGACGCGGCCCGGCCATGTCATGCCGCTGCGAGCGGTGCCCGGTGGCGTGCTGCGACGAGCAGGGCACACCGAGGCAGCCGTCGACCTCGCGCGGATGGCGGGGCTGTCCGCCAGCGGGGCCCTGTGCGAACTCGTGAACGACGACGGCACGATGATGCGAGCGCCGCAGTGCCGGGCCTTCGCCGATGAGCACGGCCTCGTCATGATCTCGATCGCCGACCTGATTCGTTTCCGGCGTCGCACCGAGAGCCTGGTCGAGCGGGTCGCCAAGACCCGGCTACCAACGGAGTTCGGGGAGTTCACCGCTTACGGATACCGCAGTGACAGTGATGACTCGGAGCACATCGCCTTGGTCGCGGGCGAGATCGGTGACGGCCAGGACATCCTCGTGCGCGTGCACTCCGAGTGCCTGACGGGCGACGTGTTCGGCTCGTTCCGGTGCGACTGCGGTCCGCAGTTGCATGCCTCGCTTCGACGCGTGGCGGCCGAAGGCCGAGGGGTCGTTCTCTACGTGAAGGGCCATGAGGGTCGCGGCATCGGGCTGCTCCACAAACTTCGCGCCTACACGCTGCAGGACGATGGCCGTGACACCGTGGATGCGAATCTCGATCTCGGGCTGCCCGCCGACGCACGTGACTACGGCGTGGGAGCCCAGATTCTGGCTGACATCGGCGTGCACAGCATGCGGCTGCTCACGAACAATCCGGCCAAGCGTGCTGGACTCGAGGGCTACGGGCTGACGATCAGCGAGCGTGTTCCCCTCGAGATCCATCCGAACGAGCACAACGCGGTCTACCTGCAGACGAAGGTCGACCGGATGGGGCATCTGCAGGGAGTCGACCCGGAGGTTGGGGCATGAGCGGCCCGGGCCGGCCCACGATCGGCGTCAATGGCGACGGGATCCGCGTGGCCATCGTCGCGGCGTCGTGGCATGAGGTCGTGATGGACGGCCTGATTGCCGGAGCGGCCCGCGCCTGTCATGAGTCGAATGCCGAGGCGGCGCTGATCCGTGTTGCCGGCTCGTTCGAGCTTCCCGTCGTTGCGCAGGCCTGTGCGGAGTCGCCGCACTACGACGCGGTGGTGTGCCTCGGCGTCATCATCCGGGGGGGCACGCCGCACTTCGAGTTCGTCTCGAACGCGACGACCGACGGGCTCACGCGCGTAGCCCTGGAAACCAGGACCCCCATCGGGTTCGGTGTCCTGACGTGTGATGACGATGCGCAGGCCCTGGATCGCGCGGGGCTGCCCGGCTCGCACGAGGACAAGGGTGCTGAGGCGGCGTCGGCGGCGATCATGACGGCCATCACCCTGCGTGACCTGCGCGATGAGGCGCGCCAATAGGCTGGTGCCGTGAAGACCTTCGATGAGCTGTACGCGGAACTGCTGCGCAAGACCACCTACCGCGACGAGGACTCCGGCACCGTCCGCCTCGTCGACTCGGGCGTCCACGAGATCGGCAAGAAGGTCGTGGAGGAGGCAGCCGAGGTCTGGATGGCTGCTGAGCACGAGGGCAAGGACCGTGCAGCCGAGGAGATCTCGCAGTTGCTCTACCACATTCAGTGCCTGATGCTGGCCAGCAAGGTCAGCCTCGAAGACGTGTACCGCAGGCTCTGACCCATGCTGCGTGTAGCCGTTCCCAACAAGGGACAACTCGCTGAGCCCGCGAGGAGCATGCTGACGGAGGCTGGCTACCTGCGTTCGGCGGCCACCCGCGAACTCGTTGTGCACGATCCGGAGAACGATGTCGAGTTCTTCTTCCTGCGGCCACGCGACATCGCGATCTACGTGGGCGAGGGCACTCTCGACCTCGGCATCACCGGCCGGGACATGCTGCTCGACTCGGCGGCCAAGGCCGACGAGATCCTTCCGCTGGGATTCGCTCCGTCGTCGTTCCGACTCGCTGCCCCGATCGGCATGGCGAAGCAGCCGGCCGATCTGGCCGGTCTGACGATCGCCACGTCCTACGCGGGGGTTCTCGAGGCGTACCTGGCCCGCGAGGGCATCGTCGCGCGCGTCATCGAACTCGATGGCGCGGTGGAGAACGCGGTGGCCCTCGGTGTCGCTGATGCGGTCGCCGATGTCGTCGCCACGGGCTCAACCCTGCGCAAGGCCGGCCTCGAGCTTGTCGGCGAGCCGATCCTGACCTCAGAGGCACTTGTCATCCGACGTTCAGGTGCACCGCAGATCCCGGCTGTCGAGACCTTCGTCCGCCGGCTGCATGGCGTGATGGTCGCCCGCTCGTATGTGCTCGTCGATTACGACATCCTGACCGAGAAGCTCGATCAGGCCTGCGCGATGACGCCGGGGATCGAATCACCGACGGTCTCGTCGCTTCACGATCCGCTGTGGTCGGCCGTACGGGCGATGGTGCCGTCTGCTGACGTGCATCGCGTGATGGATGAGCTGTACGACCTCGGTGCTCGCGGCATCCTCGTCACCGACATTCACGCCTGCCGGCTGTAGCGACGTCTACTCGATCCGAACGCCGCGCCGCAGGGCGGGGATCGTGGCGAACTGAGCAACGCCCACGAGTGCCAGCAGGGTGAAGGTCAGTGGCCAGGAGGCGTACACGTCCATGAGTCCGCCGGCCATCAGCGGGCCGAGGCTCGCCGTCAGGTACGTGATCGAGAACGCCATCGCGGTCAGGCGTGCCGATGCCGACGGGTCGACGGCCCACTCGCTGAGCAGGGCCAGGCCCATGGCGAACCCGGCGCCGAGCGTGACGCCGAAGAGCGAGACGACCGCGGGCGTCAGGGCATCGGGCACCCACCCGATGGCGAGCAGGCAGAGCACGACGAGGCCGAGGGTGATGGCGTAGACGGTGCGGCGGGCGGGGACGCGCTCAGCCACAGCAGGCATCACGAGGGCACCGGCTACCTGGGTTGCCGTGAACAGTCCGAGGAGCAGTCCAGCCTGCGCCTGTTCCGTATTGCGATCGGTGTAGGACGTCGCCAGCCAGGCGAGGGCCGTGTAGAAGATGATCGAGTTGCAGAGGAGGTACGCGGTCAGGGCCCAGGCCGGCTTGGATCGCCACGGCAGATCGCGGATATGCACGGGGGGCCGGGTCGCGGTCACCTCGCGGTCGTCGTCGACTTGATGGCCCTTCTCCTCGACGAGGTACCAGACGACGAGGGCCAGCGCGGCGGGCAGCGCCCAGAAGGCCAGCGCCCGCTGCCAGGAACCCAGGGCCAGTGCCAGCGGGACGGTCAGGGCTCCGCCGAGGGCGGCGCCGGACATCATGGCTGCCGTCCACAGTCCGGTGGCGAGCCCGACCCGACTCGGCAGCTGCTCGCGCACCACGCTGGGCACCAGCCCGGCGGCCAGGGCGATGCCGATCCCGACAACGAGCGCCGACAGGTGGAGCATTCCGGGGACGGCACCGGCCAGCCGCATGGCCAGGGCTGCGGTGATCAGGGCCAGCGCCAGCCCGACGGTCTGCCGTCGCCCGATGCGTCCGGCGACTCGCGGCACGATGAGGGCAAAGGCGCCCATGCACAGGACCGGCAGCATCGTCAGGCTGCCGATGACCGCCCCTGACCAGCCGGTGGCCTCAGCGATGTCGGATTCGACGGCCGGCAGGCTGGCCAGCGCCATCCGGAGGTTCATTGCCACGAGGGACAGTGCGACGAGTACCAGCCAGCGGGGTCGGCGGCTCGGGACGTCGGTCACCGCCCGATTGTGCTCCCGTACGCTGGCCGCGTGATGGCAGGGGCACATGGGGCGGACAGCCTGGGTCGCGGGCGCTCGCTCGCCGAGCCGGCATTCGCCGCCGACACAGGCACGGCCGACCCGCACGTGCGGCTGCTCATCACGTCTGTTGCGGCAGGGGAGACGCCCGCCCTCGCGGCGGCCCGAGACTTGCGCGACGTCCGGCTGCTGACGGCGGTTGTCGCCGTCCTCGACGCGATGGACGAGGCCGGGGGCGACAAGGACAGCCACATGGCCGTGGTGTCGATGGTCAACGAGCGTGGCGAGCGTGGCCTGCTGGGCTTCACCGGGGTCGACTCCCTGGCGGCGTGGGATCCGCAGGCGCGGCCCGTGCCGGCGCTGGGCCGTGATGTTGCCCGGGCCGCCATCGACGACGGAGCCACGGCCATCGTGATCGACGTGTCGGGCCCGCAGCGGCTGGTCATCGATGGCCCGGCCCTGACGGCACTGGCCGACAACCTCGACCTGCCGGCCGTGCAGGCGCTGCTCGGGGTCGCGCTGGCCCCGTTGACCTCCGACGGCTGGGCAGTGGCGAATACCGTCGATGCCCGCCCACTGGATGCCGGCGTCGATGTCATCGTCCAACTGGTGGCCACCACGGACAGCCACCCGGATGGGCGCCTGCTCACCGACGTCGCTCAGCAGGCCGCGGGCCTCATCTCCGCCCGACCCGACATCCACCGGCTCGCCCCCGGGGGTATCGGGGTCACGTCCGACAGTGGAGCCGACAGCGCGGGCTAGTAGACCGGACCGGTCAGGTCCTCGCCCGGGCCCATGCCGGGTGCATCGGGGAAGGCCGAGGCCTCACGGAAGGCCCGCTGCAGAGCAGTGAGGCCGTCGCGCAGGGGTGCGGCATGCATGCTGCCGATCAATGGCGCGGACGCCGTGACCAGGCCGGCCAGCGAGCTGATCAGGATCCGAGCCTCCGCCAGATCGGCGGGCCGGTCGTCGTCGCCCAGCCCGCAGGCGACGGCAGCGGCCGACATCAGGTGCATCGCCACGGTGAGGACCACCTCGACGGCCGGGACATCTGCGATGTCGAGACCGGCGTCGGATTCGGGCATCTGGCTCATGGCTGGTAGCCTGTCACCCGATCGACCCGGTGCTCGCACTGGGTCGCGCAAGCGGAGTCCTCGACTCCCACCTGCGGATCGCCCTGCACCATCAGATCCCGTGGGTCAGGCGTGCCAGCCGAATGTCGGCCGGTGCATGCCCTCCGAGGCCTTCGTGCGCGCCGCGCCGAAGGCCTTCTGCCTTCTCGGAGCGGGTCGCCCGTGCACTGACAGCGAGGAGGCGCCATCAGCGTCGAACCCAGGATCAATGACCGGATCCGCGTGCCCGAGGTCCGTCTTGTCGGACCCAATGGCGAGCAGGTCGGGATCGTCCGCATTGAGGACGCCCTGCGCCTGGCCGTTGAGGCAGATCTCGACCTGGTCGAGGTTGCCCCGCTGGCCAAGCCGCCCGTCTGCAAGCTGATGGACTTCGGCAAGTTCAAGTACGAGGCCGCGCTCAAGGAGCGAGAGTCACGTCGGAACCAGACGCACACGGTCATCAAGGAGATGAAGCTTCGCCCGAAGATCGACCAGCACGACTATGAGACCAAGAAGGGTCACGTCGAGCGGTTCCTGAAGGCGGGCGACAAGGTCAAGATCACGATCATGTTCCGTGGACGTGAGCAGAGCCGGCCCGAACTGGGTCTGCGACTGCTCGGCAAGCTCGCTGAGGACGTTGCCGAACTCGGTTTCGTCGAGGCGACGCCCAAGCAGGACGGCCGCAACATGCTCATGGTTCTGGCGCCGCATCGGAAGAAGTCCGAGCTCGCGAAGGCACACTCCGCCGCCGAGGCAGAGCATGTCGAGCAGGTCGAGCTGGCCGAAGCCGTCATCGAGGCCGTTGTTGAGGCTGAGACCGCCTGACGATCCGCACCACCGCACCGGGAACCGCACACGGTTCCCCACACGACCCCCGGCCCACCGGCCGGACCAGGAAGAACGAGGACAGCAGATGCCGAAGCAGAAGACGCACAGTGGTGCCAAGAAGCGGTTCAAGGTGACCGGTTCGGGCAAGATCACGCACGAGCA
>CAJAKT010000205.1 GCA_903940375.1 uncultured bacterium
ACGCCGCGTTCTCGCTCGGCGCGATCCTCGTGCTGTTCCTGACGGGCACGATGATGATCTTCAGCAGCTACTTCCCCGACGCCCTCCGCACCGGCGCGACATTCGTGCACGACTGGCTCTCGCTCGCGTTCATCGTCGTCGTCGTGGGCCACATCTACATGGCATTCAACGACGCGACAGCTCGCCTGGGGATGCGCACCGGCTCAGTTCCGGAGAGCTGGGCCCGCCGAGAGCACGGCGAATGGGCGGCCGAGGAGCTCGGCTCGCCGGTCGTCGACTAGTTCGCAGCGATCTCCGCGACCCCGGCCACGAGACGGTCGACGTCGGCAGCGTTGGTATACGGAGCCAGGCCCGCCCGAACGGCACCCTGCGCACCCAGCCCGAGCCACTCAGCCGCCTCGATCGCGTAGAACGAGCCTGCCGGCGCATTGACCCCGCGAGCTGCCAGGCCGAGGTAGACGTCGGATCCGGTCACCCCATCGACGGAGAACAGTTCCGTCGGCGTCCGCAGCGGTGCATGCCCATGCATGTGCACCCCGGGGATCGCCTCGAGGCCGGCGCGCATGCGATCGCGCAGTGCGTCCTCGTACTCCTCGAGTACTGACATGGACCGCACCAGCCGATCACGACGGCTCAACGTGCCCTCATCACCGGGGACGAGGTCGGCGAGCACATCGATCGCGGCCGTGACGCCGGCGAGCAGTTCGTACGGCAGCGTGCCCAGTTCGAAGCGCTCGGGCACCTGCATGGTGCTCGGGCGCAGCTTGTCGGGGTGCATCGTCTCGAGCAGCGCCGGCGAGGCAGCGAGCATCCCGATGTGCGGACCGAGGAACTTGTATGGGCTGCAGATGTAGAAGTCGGCTCCGATCGCCTGCATGTCGATCGGGGCGTGTGCCGTCAGGTGCACGCCGTCGACGTAGAAGAGCGCATCAGATGACGCGAGTGCCTCCCCGATGGCCGCAACGTCAGGGCGCGTACCGATCAGGTTGGACGCGCCGGTGACGGCAACCACGCGCGTGTTCTCGTTGACCAGCGACATCACGTCGTCGACCGTCAGCGTCCCCGTCCGCGGGTCGAACTCCGCCCAGCGGACCGTCGCGCCAGATCGCTCGGCATATGTGACCCACGGCCGGACGTTGCCGTCATGATCTAGGCGAGTGACGACGACCTCGTCACCAGGCCCCCACTGCTGCGCGAGAGTCCGCGCCACCTGGAACGTCAGCTCCGTCATGCTGCGCCCGAAGACAATCCCCTCCGGAACACCGTTGACGAGATCGGCACCCGCAAGACGCGCCGCCACCGTGATGTCGTCGGCATTGCGCTCGGCCTGGGTGTTGCGGGCCCGGTTCGACAGGCCGGATGTGAGCGCCGCTGCGATCGCCTCCGCGACGAGATCCGGTGTCTGCGTGCCACCAGGCCCGTCAAAGTACGCCGTGCCGTCGGCGAGGGCGGGGATACGGGCTCGGATGCGATCGACGTCGTAGGTCACGAGGCCACATCCCACCAGATCGTCGCAACCGCACGAGGGGCGGCATCGGCCTGCGCGATGAGAGCCGCGGCCACCTCGGCATCACGCTCCTGCATCAGGCACAGTCGGATGCGGGCGAACCGCACCCGCTCGTCATCCGGCAGCGTCACTCGCGCGCCCCAGGTCTCGTCCTGCCAGAGGCCCAGATGCGCGTCGAATCCCATGCTGCGTGCAATCTCGGCAAGGTCCTGGGCCGTCGGCCGTGTCGGGCGGTCAAGATCCCAGAACTGCTTCCACAGCGGGTTCATGTTCGAGATCGGATGATGCTCCGGCACCTCCAGGACAACCCGGACGCGGGCATGGGCATCGAGCGCGAGCAGGAAAGGCCCGATGTCCGACACGTTGTAGGCCACGTGATGGCAGACGACGACATCGCACACCGGGACGGCGGTGGCAACGTCCGTCCAGTCGCCGAGGAAGAGCTGCGACTGGACGCCGCGGCTCGCGGCCGCCTCAGCGAACGCGTCGAGCATGCCCTGCTGGTGGTCGACGGCCACCAACGTCGTCGCGGGGGGCACGAGGGCCATCGAGGCCCGTCCGCCGCCACTTCCCACGTCAAGGACACTGCCGTTCTCCGGAACGGCCTCGCGCGCTATTCGGTGCGAAGGAGAGTCGGCGATCTCGTCGTCGACCGTGAACATCGACACCGGGTGGATCCACGGCGACTCCGGTGCCTGGCTGAGGATCTCGTCGGGGATGGCCCACGACGCGAGGTCCGAACGCCACTGCTCGAGCAGCGCAGGAGTTGACGAAGCCACTGTGCGGGACGTGTCCATGCCCATGACGCTAGCCGCTAACGTGTGCCCGTGGCACAGGCGGATGAGGTTGAGACGGAAGGTGTTGGCGACGAAGCGTCGGCAACCCTTCAGCACCCGTTCGTACGCCTGCTCGGCGGCGTCCGGGGAGCACTCGAGAGCATCCTGCCGCCGCTGGCCTTCATCGCCGTCTACGTCGGGCTCGGCGGAGACTCGACCAGCGACCTGACGTGGGCCCTGGTCGTCGCCATCGGCCTCGCCCTGGTGTTCACCGTCTGGCGCATCATCGAGGGCAAGCACCCGGCCCGCGCGCTGGGCTCCATGTTCATCGTCCTCGTCAGCGCATACATCGCCAGCAGGACGGGCAGCGCAGCCGACTTCTTCTGGCCACGCGTCCTGCTCAATGCTGCATCGGCCCTTGCCTTCGTCGTCGCGAACCTGATCGGCTGGCCGCTGATCGGTGTCGTGCTCGGCCCGCTCGTCGGGACGAAGATGCGGTGGCGCAAGGACCCCGATCTCATGCGCGCATACAAGCGCGCGTCCTGGCCGTGGGCAGTGCTCAACCTGATCCGCACCGCCCTGCTGATCCTGTTCATCGACGGAAACAACCTCTGGGCCCTCGCCGCCTCCGGTGCGTTCTTCTACGGACTCACCGTCGTCACCATCGTCATCTCATGGCGCCTCATCAAGGGGGCTCTACCGGACGACCACGGTGGCATCCGGCATCCCCGAATCCCCGCCTAGCCAGGGCGCACTCAACAGCTCGCGGAGCTGTAATCGGACGAATGTCCCGTTCGCACCCACAAACGGCTGCAGTCCTTACCCCCCGTTAACCCGAGCGCACCACCGAGTACACGACAACGGCCTACCTTCACAGGAGGAGCTGGGGGGAACTCGGCTTGCTCGACCAACTGAGGGGAAGACATCTGTGAAGACCACCATGACCGCCGGTCGCCGAGTTGCCATCGTGGCCGCAACGGCGATTGCGGCATTGCTCGTGACGGCACCCGCGGCAAGCGCCAGCGACCACAACGGTCGGCACGGGCGCGGCGATCACGCCAAGCACGAGTCGAAGTCACATCACTCCGAGAGCTCGCGCCATGCCGAGTCTTCGGACGACGATTCCTCGTCCGATTGCGACGACACCGTCACACCGGCGCCGCCCGCGCCCGTCGGCCCGGCGATGTAGTCAGCAGCTCAGCAGAAGGGCCACG
>CAJAKT010000206.1 GCA_903940375.1 uncultured bacterium
CAGCAGCGACGGCAATCCATTTCTTCCTCATGGCCAACTCCCCCTCGGGAAGGACAGCACGACGGGCATTAGTGCCCGCTTCGAGGGTACGCGCCGGCGAGCGGGTAGTCGCGCTGCTAGACCGCCCTCATCGACCCGTCAGGTCAGGTAGGTGGCGGCGAATACGTCGGCCCTCAACGGCCGAGAGAAGACGTAACCCTGCACTTCGTCGATCCCGAGCAGGCGAACGTCGTCAACCTGCGCCTGGCTCTCCAGCCCTTCGGCGCAGACGATGATGCCGAGCTCGTGGGCCAGGGCCACGATGGATCGGTACATCGCGATGGATGCGCGGCGGTGCACCGGGACCAGCAGGTCGTCAGCGAATGACTTGTCGACCTTGATGCAGGAGATGGGCAGTGTCGAGAGGTACGTGAACGTCGAGTACCCGGTTCCGAAGTCGTCCAGGCTCAGTTCAATGCCCATGTTGTCCAGTAGCGCCTTCAGCCGACCGTGGGTTCGCCCGGCAAACAAGTCCTGCTCGGCGAGTTCGAGTTCGAGGGCGTGACCTTCGCCCAGTTGATCCGACAGTTGTTGGATCAACTCCAGCACTCGGCCGCTGGATAGGTCATCCGGGACGATGTTCAGGCTGATCTTGATCGGCGGTCTTCCTTCTGCCGCCCATGCCTGGACCTGATCCAGGACCTTTCGGGCGATGATTCGCGTCAATTCGGTGACGAGACCGAGCCTTCGGAGAATGGGGACGAACTGCATGGGAGAGATCTCGCCGAGCTCGGGGTCATCGAGTCGTGCCAGGACCTCAACAGACGTGAGTCCTCCGGTTGCCAGATCGATTCTCGGTTGGAACGCGATCGTGAACGACTCGTTCACGATGGCGTCACGGATCCGTGCCGTCAAGGCCGCCCGTTCGGTGAGGCGCGCGGAGTCGGTCTGCTCGAATACGTGCACCACCTCACCTTGTTCGCGTGCCGTCTCGACGGCGAGCAGTCCCCAGTCGAAGGCCATCCACACATCCTCGGCATCCTCCGCGCGAAGGACGACGCCGATGAACAATCGATCGGCCGACGACGCCGCGAGATTCTTGGCCAGAACCTGCGCCAACTCCGCCAACTCGGTTCCGGCCTCGGAATCGGCTGTCAGGACAACGCCCAGTGTCTGCGGATCGAGGCGTCCCATTCGCATGTCCTGCAGACCCTTGAGCAGTCCTCGGTCCCGATTCGACTGCAGGACTTCCTGGAGAGCGACCCGGGTGGCCGGCACGATGCGCTGAAACAACGCGATCTTGTCTCGATGGTCGATCGCCTGGAACTCCACCGTGACAATGGCGTGTGCGTCCTGGTGGGAGGGCCAGTCGCGCTCCACCTGCAGGCCCAAGCCGCGTCGATTCGGGATTCCTACTTCGGAGTCATAGAACGCGGCGCGCAGGTAGTCCGTGAGCAGGTGCTCTTGGTCGCCGGTGTAGCTGACCACGATGCCGCTGTCACGGGCGCCGAACTCGTTGTGGGTGAGCGGAACGACCGCGAGCATCAGGGGAAACCCTGTTGGGTCGAGCGGCTCGAAGACCGCTGAGCGCACCCCTCCGTCCCGCAGTTCCGACTCAGGTCGCTGCGCCTCTCCATCCGTCGGGAGGAGCGCCCGCCACTTGTCCGGCTCTGCCGCCAGCGGAAGGACATCATTGAGGCTCTCCGCGATTCCGAAGGCCCGGACGAAAGCCATGTTCCGCCACGTCACGGTCCCGTCCTCGAGGACGCGGGCTATCGGTGCTGGAGCGGCATCCAGCAGGGCCGCGAGCTGGCCCAGCTCGAAGACGCGCTCCTGCAGGTCGCGCTTGAGCCGATCACGCTCGCTGACGTCGCGCAGGACCACCGCCTTGCAGCCAGGCTTCCAGTCGGACGCGTCGGCGACCCTGAGTTCGACCGTCAAGTGGCCGGAGCGACGCGGCAACTGAAGGATGGCGAAGTCGTCAACCGGCACACCGACCTGCTTGCCGACGATGCCCGACCCGAAGAGCCCCCGGGCAACGGTGTTGGCGAACTGTGCGAACCCCGCCTCATCGACCACCAGGACGGCATCGGGAAGCTCGTTGAGCAGCGTCTCAGGCAGGGAGGTGGCCATCGCTAGGCCATCAGATGCGCCAGCATGTCCGACATGTCGGAGGGCATCGCGATGAGCCTCATCCGCGGCATGGGCGCCAGTCGATCGAGCGTCGGAGTCACGATGATGTTGTCCATGATGGCCCGCTCTACGTACGTCACCACGTCGACGTACTCGACGGAGATGTCAACGTCGCGATCACGCCCCAGCCCGACGAGGCGCGCGATATGCACCTCGTCGATGGCTGGGTCACTGCCCCAGTAGCGCAGGTTCATGGACTAGCCCAGCGATGCCGCAGCGATCATGCGGATCTGCTCATCCGTGATCGGCTTGGAAGCCAGTTGGAAGCTGATGCCTCGCTGCCGGGCCGCCCTGAGCCGCTCCATGTACTCCTCCGCGAAGGCGGTGACGATGTAGACGCGAATCGTGGGATCGAGGGCTGACAACTCCACGAGGGTCTGAACGCCGTCCTTGCCCGGCATGCTGAGGTCGAGGAACACGAGGTCGGGTCTCTCCCGCTTGGCTGCGGCAATTGCGACATCACCTGAATCTGCCGTGACCACGCGGTACGACTCGTCGACGAGGGCGAGGGTGAACGCGTCGCGCACCGACTCGTCGTCGTCCACGACCAGGACCAAAGGCTCGCGAATCATGATCTGTTCCTCCCCGCCTCAACCGTGCGGCAAACCGACCAGCCTGCGCGTTCTTCTTGAGCATATCCCCACGGAGCTTCTGACCACACACTACGAAGCCCGGCGCTGGGCCAGCACCTGTCGCGTATGGGGCACAGACCCTATGGTGATCACGTGAGCGGGGAGTTGACCGAGTCGAGGAAGGAACGGCCGCCCGCCGATTCCTTGGGGGACCAGCGGCAGCGGAGCCTGGTTCGCGCCATGGTCGGCGTCGCCGTGGCCCTGGCCCTACTCAGCGTTGTGTGGATCGTCATGACAGCCCGCGCTGTCGAGCGCACGACCGAGCAACTCTCGTTCGCCCGCGCGGGCATTGCGGATGCGCGGCTCTACGACGAGACACTGACGATGTCCGCGACGATGGCCGCGCAGACAGGCGATCCGCGCTGGACGGAGCGCTACGCACGCGCGGAACAGGGCCTCGCAGACAGCCTGCTCACGGCTCGACGTGAGGCATCGGACACGGAGTCGATCGCCATCCTGTCCGCTTCGGCGGCGAACGACACGCTCCTGCGAATGGAGGAGCAGGCCCTGCGGCTCAGCGCCCTCGGAGACCTCGCCGGCGCCCAGAGCATCCTGGAGAGTGCGGACTACGCGAAGGGCAAGCAGGACTACGCCCAATCCATAGAGTCAGCCGAGCGCGCATTGACGTTGGACATCGAGCATCGCCTGTCCATATGGCGATGGCTCTTGGCCCTGCAGGCGCTTCTCACGCTCGCTGCCATCTCCATGATCATCGCGCTCGCGCGGGCTTCATCCAGGCGCTCATCGCGTGCCGAGCAGCGTCTCGCCACGTCCATGGACTCGGCCGTCGTCGGCATGGCCCTCGTGTCCCCAAACCACCGGATCACCTATGCCAACGAAGCCCTCTGCCGCATTCTCGGATGCTCGCAGGATCGGGTGATCGGACGCACCTTCCTCGACTTCACCGACCCGGACGATTCGCAGGCACTCGCCCTCATCTGGAAGGAGCTCGACGACGGGCGCAGAACCTCCACGGCCCGGCAGCGCTTGCGGGCCGCTTCTGGCGCGGTCGTGTGGGTCGACGCATCCATGGCCACGGTTCGGGATGGGGCTGGAGCGGTCAGCCACTTCATCGAGCAGTTTGTCGACGTCACGGCAGAGGTCGAGGCTCAGTCGGCCCTCACTCTGGCGGTCGAGCGCTTCCGCCTCCTGGCGGAGAACGCCACCGACGTCGTGTTCCGAACCGATATCTCCGGCACCATCCAATGGGCCTCTGCGGCCACGACAGCAGTCCTCGGACGCGCGCCCGAGGATCTTGTGGGAACACTCGTGATGGATCTGGTCGATCCCCGGGACCGAGCGATTGCCATGCCGCTGCGCGAGGCCCTGCTGGAGCGCGGCGAACCAGTCTCCCTGGCCCTGCGGTTCGTGGCCACTGATGGAGACTCCCGAACAATGTCCGTCTTCGCAACCCCCGTCCGGACGGCCGCGGGCGCACCCGACGGTCTGGTGATCGGTCTGCGAGACGTGACCGCTGAGGAGTTCATCCGTGGCGAGCTCGAGGTCAGTGAGCGCCGGTTCCGCCTCGCGATGCAGGCGGCCCCGGGAGGCGTCGCGATCACGGGACCGGACGGAGTCTTCACCGAGGCCAACCCGGCGCTGTGCCGCATGCTGTCCGTCGACCGGAGCGAGATCGTCGGACGGCGCTTGAACGACTTCCTCGGGGCGTCCGATCAAGAATCCGCCGACTTGGCACTGATGTCTCTCACGCGGGAGCCGGCCAGTACCTTCGAGCACGAACACCGGCTGATGGGATCCGGACGAACCCCCTGGGTGCGCCACTCGGTGAGCATCGTTCCGGCGGGGACGGGCTCTTCCACCCTCTTCATCCATCAGTTCATGGACGAGAGCCAGGCTCATGACCTTCAGCAGGAGCTCGCCTACCGGGCGACGCACGACGTGCTGACAGGACTGTCCAACAGGGCGGAGCTGATGGAGGTGCTCGGCCGCCTCACCGACGACCGGCGGGTCCGTGGCGACCTCGTGGGCGTCCTCTTCTGTGATGTGGACCGGCTCAAGCCCATCAACGACAACTACGGGCACCAGGCAGGCGACGCCGTCCTCGCCGCAGTGGCTGATCGGATGGCCCACGCGGTCAGGGCGACCGACGTCGTGGCCCGGATCGGCGGCGACGAGTTCGTGGTTGTCCTCACGAACGTCGCGGGCGCGGCTCAGGTTCAGGATCTTGCAGAGAAGCTGCGAGCAGCGGTGGGCGGACCGGTCCAGATCGACCACTCGACCATCGAGGTGACGGTAAGCATCGGAGCCACGCTCGCCACCCCGGGCGAAGCCCCCGATGACGTACTCGGACGCGCTGACCAGGCGCTCTACTCCGCAAAGGGAACGGGCCGCAACCGCGCCGTCGTCCAGATCTGACCACGCTCGGAGTCCGCCACGCACTCGCTGCGTTCTTCCTCTAAAGGCGGCCCGTGACCCACTCCCCGAACGCTCACGGGGAGGCGGTTGGCCCGATCCGGCATCGGCTGTCCATCCGCACCCCGTTTAGGAGTGGGCAATCGATACTTAGGGAACCGTGGCACTCACCCGATTGAACCTACGGACTACGCGTCCGCACGATCAGGCCGCCGCCGGCGATTTCTGGCTTCACGGCGGGCGTCGCGAGGATGCCCGTGCGGAATCCGTCGTTTCGCCCGTCTCGCACAGTCAAGGACGACCCGCACGATGCCGCAATCTGCGGATTCCACAGGGGCTGCGGATTGATTATCCGTAGGTTGAAGAAGAAAGGGCCAAAGAAAGGGCCAAAGAAAGGGCCAACTCGG